>JAGYIH010000014.1 GCA_018402615.1 Aquiluna sp. | reverse complement strand
CTCACCCAATTCGGCAATGAGTGGAATCAGCAGCCGGGAACCAGAAAGTGCTGCAACCAGAACCTTTTTATCCACCGGCATATCGGCCAAAGCCGAAATCAAGTTTTCTGGAGTGTCACCGTTATCCTCCGAAAAGCTGTTTTGCTCAAAGCTTCTGCCCTCCCAGGGAACCCCGGCAGAATCCGAAAACTTATCGTGCACTAGTAACCCGCAACCACTAACGCCTCTTCGAGGCTAAATCTTCCGGCGTAGAGTGACTTGCCCAAAATTGCGCCCTCAAGGCCGAGCGGCACCAGTTCCCTAAGTGCAACGATGTCGGCGAGAGTTGCAATGCCACCGGATGCAACCACCGGCTTATCGGTCTTTGCCATAACCGATTTCAAAAGATCAAGATTGGGGCCCTTCAGGGTCCCGTCCTTAGTCACATCGGTTACAACATATCGGGGGCATCCGGCCTCTTCAAGTCTTGCCAGCACCTCAAAGAGGTCCCCACCCTCTTGGGTCCAACCCCTCGCCGCAAGCGTCGTCCCACGAACGTCCAATCCAACAGCAATCTGGTCACCGTACATTTTTATCGCCCTCGCAGTCCAGTCTGGGTTCTCGAGAGCTGCAGTTCCGAGGTTTACCCTCTTTGCGCCCAGTGCGATTGCCTTTGCCAGTGATTCGTCGTCCCTGATTCCGCCAGAGAGCTCAATCTTCACGTTTCCGGCCTGCGCGACCACCTCCGCAATTACCTCTCGGTTGTCACCACGCCCAAAAGCTGCATCCAAATCAACAAGGTGAATCCATTCCGCTCCCGCATCAATCCAAGATTGCGCTGCCTGCAGCGGGTGGCCGAAATCCTCCTCAGACCCAGCCTCACCCTGTGTCAATCGGACTGCCTTGCCGCTTGCGACATCCACAGCAGGCAATAATTCGAGCTTCAATTTTTCTCCTAGAGGTCCCTGATCCAATTTTCCAAAAGCTTCAGTCCTGCTGTTCCAGACTTTTCGGGGTGAAACTGCGTAGCGCTCAGTGGTCCGTTCTCGACTGCTGCTAAGAATCTCTCACCGTGATTCGCCCATGCCAGCGAAGCCGGCAAAAACGGGGGCCTAATGTCCAGCTCCCAACTCTTCACAGCGTAAGAGTGAACGAAGTAAAAGCTTTCCTCTTCGATGCCCTGAAAAAGCTTGGAATATTTATCGGATTCGATTTTGCTCCACCCCATGTGCGGCAGGGTCTCTGCAGCCAACTTCTCTACCCTGCCCGGCCACTGGCCGATGCCCTCGGTTTCTAAACCGTGCTCAATTCCTGCCTCAAACATGACCTGCATACCAACGCAAATCCCAAGCACCGGTTTGCTTGCGGTTAGCCGCTGATCAATTACCGAAGCTGCACCGGCAGCACTTAGCTTTTTCATAACCGACGCAAAAGCTCCAACTCCTGGCAACACCATGCCGTGAGCTTCTATTAGCCTTTTGCGATCCGAGGTTAGCTCCACCTTTGCACCGGCCATTTCCAGGGCGCGGCACGCCGAGTGCACGTTCCCACTTCCGTAATCTAAGACCGCGACCGTTTTGGTCAAAGGCTTCCCTTGGTCGAGGGAACACCGTTCACTCGACTATCAAGCTGAACTGCCTTCCGAAGTGCCCTGGCAAATGCCTTGAATTCTGCCTCCGCAATGTGGTGCGCGTCGCGCCCAGCCAAAACCTCCAGGTGAAGCGTAATCCCGGCGTTCATTGCAATTGCTTCAAATACGTGCCTCACCATCGATCCGGTGAAGTGACCACCTATCAGGTGATACTCAAAGCCCTGAGGTTCTCCACCGTGAACCAAAAATGGCCTGCCAGACAAATCCACAACTGCTCGGGCAAGAGCCTCGTCAAGTGGAACCGTGGCATCGCCGTAGCGAGCTATGCCAGCCTTGTCACCCAGGGCCTGCTTCAGGGCCTGCCCAAAAACTATTGCGACGTCCTCCACCGTGTGGTGGATGTCGATGTCAGTGTCACCTGTCGCCTGAACACTCAGGTCTATCAGGGAGTGCTTGGATAGGGCCGTAAGCATGTGGTCAAAAAATGGCACATTGGTCGAGATTTTGGAGACCCCCGCGCCATCTAGGTTGAGTTCAAGCGTGACGTTTGACTCACTGGTCTTGCGACTGATCTTTGCGATGCGACTCACGTGACTGCCTTTGGTAGATGTGAACCCAAGTTTAGTCAAGGACTAGAGCGAGTTCGGCAAGCAGTTTCGTCGTCTCTGCTTCGGTGCCCGCTGTGATTCTCAGAGAATTTGGAATACCGGGCATACGAACCAAAACCCCACGCTCTAAAAGCTTCTGAAAGATTGCGTCCGGATCCCGGATGCCACCCACCAGCACGAAATTCGCATCACTCGGGTAAGCCTGCAGACCAAAGTCAACTGCCGCCCCAATGATTCGGTCTCTTTGGGCTTTGATTTCATCAAGATTGGCTAGCAAAGCTGGGGCATGTAACAGCCACGCAGAGTGCAACTGGGTAAGGGCTGATAAGTGATAGGGAAGCCTCACTATTCGCATCGCGTTCACTACAGCCGGATCAGCAGCTAGGTAGCCAAGTCGAGCACCCGCAAAGGCAAACGCCTTACTCATGGTCCTACTTATGACCAACCGTTGCCTACCCGGCAGCAGGCTCACCGCGCTGTCAACTGCTGAGAACTCCTGGTAGGCCTCGTCGACCAAAAGCATCCCGTCAAAGGCTTCGTAGGCCGAGGCGATTGCCTCCAGTGAAATAGAGTTCCCCGTCGGATTATTTGGAGTGCAAAGAATAACCACGTCTGGCTCGACTCTCGCAATCTCAGCCTTCAGGTATTCGGCAGAGAGCTCGAAACCTTCTTCCCTTGGCAATTCCTGGTACGGAGTGAGCGTTCCGCGCGCGATATTGGGATACATCGAATAGGTGGGACCGAAACTAATCGCCTTTTTTTCAGGACCACCGAAGGCGGTAAAAAATTGTTGCAAGATCTCGTTGGAGCCATTTGCAGCCCAGACATCTTTTTCGCTCAGACCAAAACCCAGGAATTTAGCAAGTGCCGCCCGGAGCTCAAGGAACTCGCGATCTGGATACCGATTCAAGGTGAGGGTCGCGCGAGCGATTCGCTCAACTATTGCCAGGGCAACTGCCTCTGGAATACCAAAGGTGTTCTCATTGACATTCAGTTGAATGGGAACATCGAGTTGTGGAGCGCCATAAGGTTCCAGACCCTCTAGGTCTCTTCGAATGGGTAGGTCCTCTAATCCTGGCACCTGCCAAGAATACCCACTGAGGGCTAAGGAAGCGCTATCTGCTGTCCTGGAGTTAGGTCAATGCTATTGAGTGCGTTGAGCATCACGACTTCTGCAATCCAATCCCTTGGATCAGCCTTTGGGGCGTGCTGACTGGCAAGCTCCCAGAGGGACTCGCCCTGCTGCACCGTTATGTAGTCCAAATCGACTGGCCCGGAATCCCCAGCGACCGAACCAGAGATAGAAGAGATGCTGAAGCCAATACCCACGGCAATAATTACCGCGGCACGAGCTAGCCGACCCGGGCTTTGAAGCCTGTAGTTACCGATTGACATCATTTCGGTCCCTTCCGTTCGATTCTTTGTTTCGAACATTTGTTCTAAGTTTAGGCATCTTTTTGCAAAACGCAAGCATTTCTGCATCCAAATTCCTTTTTTTACGAAAATGTGTTTGAATTTCTGCCGAAATCCGAATACTCTTTCGATAAGAGAAGTAAATGTCATGCCACCGACATTTTTAGGAGGGGACCATGGATCACTCAGAGTTGACTACTGTCCAGCAGCGAATTATGGATGTTATAAAAGACTCAATGCTCAACCGAAACTACGCGCCATCCATGCGCGAAATTGGTGAGGCAGTTGGGCTGTCCTCCACTGCCAGCGTGTCCCACCAGCTCAATAAGCTTGAGTTGCTTGGCTTTATAAGTCGTGATCCTCGTCGCCCTCGAACAATTGACGTTCTGGGTATTGAGCCCCAGGGGTCCAGCTTTAGTCCGGATGCGGCGATGGTCCCTTTGGTTGGACGTATCGCAGCCGGCGGACCCATAACGGCCGAGCAGAATGTAGAGGACGTGTTTGCTCTGCCAAGGCAGCTTGTTGGTCAGGGGGAACTGTTCCTGCTGAAGGTGGTTGGCGAGTCAATGATTGACGCTGCAATTTGTGACGGTGACTGGGTCGTTGTCCGACAGCAGCAATCGGCCGAGAACGGAGATATCGTGGCGGCACTCTTGGAGGATGAAGCCACTGTTAAGACATTCAAACAACGTGATGGCCACACCTGGCTACTACCCAGAAACTCCGCATTTGAACCGATTCTGGGAGATCAGGCGGTAATCCTCGGCAAGGTGGTTGCAGTACTCAGGAGCGTTTAGCTCTTCTTAGCTCGTCTGCGAGATCCTGAGGAACCAACGCGCGAAGTTTTGTCCCGGTTTCTACATACTGCGTTTCCAGGACCTTACCGACCAGGTGAATTCGAGATACCAAGTCTCCTCGCTCGTAAGGTATGACGCCTTCAAACTCCTCCTCCGGTTTAGGAAGGCGCAAGGCGATTGCTTCCTCTAGCGCAGAAATACCCAGACCAGACCTAGCCGAAACCAGCAGGCCCCCCGGCACCAAACCTCGAAGCCTAACCTCGGTGTCCCTGTCTATCAGGTCGGCCTTGTTGAAGATTATTAACTCCTCGATGTGGCTCGCTTCTACCTGAGCAATAACTTCCCGAACAGTGTGAATTTGGCCCATCGGATCTGGGTCAGTGGCGTCTACAACGTGCACAACCAGGTCCGCGCCCGAAATCTCCTCAAGAGTTGACCTAAATGCCTCGACGAGCTGATGCGGGAGTGATCTCACAAAACCAACCGTGTCCGCCAAGGTGTAATCACGCCCATCTGGCGTGCTGTGCTTTCTGATGGTCGGGTCCAGCGTTGCAAAGAGCGCGTTTTCAACTAGAACTCCAGCCTTGGTGAGCCTATTCAGTAGTGATGACTTTCCAGCATTGGTGTAGCCGGCTATAGCAACCTGTGGCACCCCAGCCCGGTCACGCTGCGAACGCTTGGTGTCACGGGCCGACTTCATTTCCTTGATCTCTCGTCTGAGCTTTGACATGCGGGTATTGATTCGACGTCTATCAAGCTCAATTTTGGTCTCACCAGGTCCTCTGGAACCAATACCCTGACCACCAGCAGCCTGTCCACCCGCCTGGCGGGACATCGATTCACCCCAGCCCCTGAGCCGTGGCAATAAATATTCAAGCTGCGCAAGCTCAACCTGCGCCTTACCTTCGCGGGACTTTGCGTGTTGGGCGAAAATATCCAGAATGATGGCGGTCCTATCAACAACCTTGACCTTGACGATGTCCTCTAGGTTTCTTCGCTGCGAAGGAGCAAGTTCTGCATTGGCAATCACGGTATCCGCGCCCAGAGCCTTTACCAGATCGGTTAGTTCACTCGCCTTACCCTTGCCCAGGTAGGACTTCGGGTCTGGCGAAGGCCTGCGCTGAAGTAAACCGTCTAACACCTGAGCACCAGCGGTTTCCGCCAGTGCAGCTAATTCACGAAGCGAATTCTCTGCGTCGGTTAGGGTTCCCGAACCCCAAACACCAATCAACACGACCTTCTCGAGTCTGAGCTGTCGATACTCGACATCGGTAATGTCTTCAAGCTCTGTGGAGAGCCCCGCAACTCTTCGCAGTGAACTGCGCTCTTCAAGATCTAGCTGATCACCATCAAATTCAGAGATGGGCGCAGCCGCTCCCCTGCGCAGGATTCGGTCTATTGCTGATTCAGAATTCATTGAACTTAAACACTAGGCCTGTATTAGGTTGGAGCAATGGTTGAAGAGCACTATTTCAGATCCGACCCAGCCTCTCCAAAGAAAACTGTCAGAATCTCCATCAGGGTTGCCGGAGCTGAATTCGAACTCGAGGCGGCGTCGGGGACATTTAGCTCCAGCAAGATCGATGCTGGAACGGCTGTGCTACTCAAGCAGGACCGGCACTTTCCAAAAGACGGAAACGTGCTCGATCTTGGCTGTGGCTGGGGGCCAATTGGGCTCTCGATAGCACGGGTCGCCCCGAGGACAAGGGTTATCGGCATAGACATCAATCAGCGAAGTATTGAGCAGTCAAATCAAAACGCAAAAGCGCTTAAGCTAGCAAACTTTGAGGCAATGCATTCAAGGTCTCTCCCAGAAAACATGAACTTCAGCGCGATCTGGTCTAATCCGCCGATCCGAGTTGGGAAAAAAGTGCTTCACGAACTTATGCAGACATATATTCCTCGACTCGAGCCTGGGGGGAAAGCAATGCTCGTGGTTCAAAAGAACCTGGGCGCCGACTCCTTCCAAAGCTGGCTATCCAAGACCTTTGAAGATTGCGAAGTAATGCGGATTGCAACCGATAAGGGGTATCGGGTAATTGAACTGACTAGCCCTGCCAAGTTCCCGAAAAGCTAATCTCAGCTGGCCCACTGATTGAAACGTGTTCTCCCTGCTCCGTTGGGAACATTCGAACGGCCACCTGACCACCGGGCACAGTGACCTTCCAGAAATTTTGCTCTCCGCCGGCATAGTGCCTTATGGCTATTGCAGCCGCTGCGATGCCGGTGCCACAACTCAGAGTTTCGCCAACCCCGCGCTCAAACACTCGCATGGTGAGTCCAGCGACACCTTCTTTTATCAGTGGCTCATCCAAAACCACAAATTCCACGTTGGCTCCTGAGGAGGGTTCGGGATCAAGCACTGGAGTCTTCAAAAGCTCTAGCCCCTCGAGTTCGGCTTGATTTGCAAGAGCAACAACGACATGCGGGTTACCAACACTTACCTCAAGACCGGGCCTGGCAACGCTGAGGCCTCTAGCCTTGACAAGAGTGTCCTCTTTTCCCACATTGAAAAGACCAAGATCAACAGCAAAACCCGAGGCGGTGGCGGTGAGGTCCTTCACCCCGGACCTGGTTGCGATTGCAAGCGTGCTTCCCGGTGTCAGCTCTGTAAGGCCATTGGATAGCAGGTAGCGAGCAAGGACCCGGATACCGTTCCCACACATCTCAGCCTTGCCGCCGTCCGCATTGCGGTAATCCATGAACCAGGTCGCGGATGGCTCTTCCTCAAGAAGATGACTAACTTCGGGACTCTTGGCGGTTGGCGTCACAAGAATCAGCCCATCGGCTCCGATGCCAAAGTTGCGGTCACACATCTTCGAAACCTCACTGGCCGAAATTTCGATCTGACCGTGCTCATCAAGCACCAGAATAAAATCGTTGCCCGTTCCCTGGCCCTTTGAAAAAGCTATCGTCATTCACTCAGCCTAATTTGCTGCATCGCCTGTTCCATAAGGTTGCCTGAAGAATCCAACCAGGTAATTCTGGTATCCCTTCTGAACCAAGACAGCTGCCTTCTGGCATATCGGTTGGTTAGCGAGATTGTTTGCTCTATCGCCTCAGACTCAGTCAGCTCGCCCTCCAACTGAGAGATTGCCTGAGAATACCCAATCGCCATCCGCGCAGTCCGGGAGAATTTCACACCGGATTCAAGTAATCCACTCACCTCCTGAAGCAAGCCGCCCTGCCACATTGCCCAAACCCGATCCCTGATTCTTTGCTTTAGAACAGACCTGTCGACATCGATACCTAGCTGAAGGGTTGGTCTGAGATATTGCGGAGCAGGTAGGACCGACTTATACGGCTCCCCGGTAATCTCGATTACCTCAAGAGCCCGAATCACGCGCCGGGTGTTTTGGGCGGGGATAATTTTGGCGCTTGCGGGATCTAGTTCGGAAAGCTTGGCATGCAAATTCAGGCTCCCCACCTTTAGTGCCTGATCCTCAAGACGAGACCGAATTGCCTCATCTGTCGGAGCAAAGTCCATCTGGTCCAAGGCCGCTGCAATATAAAACATGCTCCCACCGACCAGCACTGGAAGTTTTGCGTCAGCGAGCATTTGATCCATCGCGAGATGGGCCAACTTGGAATATTCAACCGCTGTGAGGTCTTCGCTTACCTCGACAGCATCTATCAGGTGGTGATGTATTCCGGCGCGCTCGGCTTCAGGAAGCTTCGCGGTACCAATGTCCATTCCCCGGTATAGCTGCATTGCATCAGCATTGACAATTTCTGCCCGGCCAAGCTCCTTGCAAAGCGCGAGTCCCAGATTTGACTTGCCCGAAGCCGTGGGTCCAACAATTGCTAAAACGCTAAACGACACTTTTCGCCCGAATCGGCAACCCCAGTGAGACCTTGCTGTCGCCGACAGCAGGCGCGCCACAGCTTTCCGCCTCTCGGCGATCATGGGCATCTCCCCCGCGAGTGCGCCGAAGCGCATAGCCACTGCCAAACTCAGCGTCTGCGACTAAAAAATAGGGCTTTGCGTCTGTGACCGTTACGTTCACGATGTCGCCTGGCCTTGGCGGTATTGCTGCTGCGGGAATGTCGAAATGCACGAGCCTGCTGTCTTTGGCTCTCCCTGACATCCGAAGGGTTTGGGCATCCTTGCGTCCCTCACCATTGGCCACCAATACCTCAACCTCCCGGCCAATTTGCTTCTTGTTCTGTTCCCAAGCAACCTGGTTTACAACCTCCAAAAGTCGTTCGTAGCGATCCTGAACGACTTCCTTAGGGATTTGATCTGCCATCTCAGCTGCCGGAGTCCCAGGCCTTATCGAATACTGATAGGTGTAAGCGATTGTAAACATTGCTTTCCGAACCACCTCGAGAGTGTCCTGGAAATCAGCCTCGGTCTCCCCGGGGAAACCGACGATGATGTCGGTACTGATTGAGGCTTCAGGAATGGCATCTCGAACCCTGTCTAAGATTCGCAGGTACTTATCGCTGCGATAGCTACGACGCATCGCCTTCAACACCGCGTCAGAACCTGACTGCAAGGGCATGTGAAGCTGAGGCATTACATTTGACGTTTCAGCCATAGCCGCAATCACGTCGTCGGTAAATGCCGCGGGATGCGGTGAAGTAAAGCGAACCCTCTCAAGGCCCTCGATTTCACCGCAGGCCCTCAATAACTTTGAAAAAGCTTGCCGATCTCCGAACTCAACGCCATATGTGTTTACGTTCTGACCTAAGAGGGTAATTTCGATTGCCCCGTCATCGACCAGCGCCTTAACTTCCTTGAGAATGTCTCCCGGCCTGCGATCTTTTTCTTTACCCCGAAGCGCTGGAACTATGCAGAAGGTACAGCTGTTATTGCAACCAACCGAGATCGAAACCCAGCCGGCATATGCGCTCTCGCGCTTGGTAGGCAGGGTCGAGGGGAAAACTTCCAGTGATTCTAAAATTTCAATCTCAGCGCTGGCGTTGTGCTTCGCTCGCTCCAAGAGCACCGGTAGCGAACCCATGTTGTGAGTTCCAAAGACCACATCGACCCAGGGAGCCCGTTTTTGGATTACCTCCTGGTCCTTCTGGGCCAGGCAGCCACCAACCGCAATCTGAAGGTTTGGATTCTCCTCCTTCTTACGCAACATCATTCCCAGGTTGCCGTAAAGCTTGTTGTCGGCATTTTCACGAACAGCGCAGGTATTAAATACCACTAGGTCGGGGTCGGCATTCTCGGTAGCACTGAGATAACCAGCCGCCTCGAGTAATCCACTGATTCGCTCCGAATCGTGAACATTCATCTGACAGCCGTAAGTGCGGACTTCGTAGGTAAGTGACATCTCTAGGGATTTTAGCCCGGTATGGAATTTGCCGCCGCACTTGAAATTGCCCGAACAGCTACCGACTGCGAAAAACCGCGTCGCTGAAGAAAACCCATTAACCTGCGCTTTCTTACCTCTGGCTCTAAATCGGTCATTCTAGAAAATCGATTTGTGGCGAGCTGGTTGGCGATGCTCTGTTCGACCTCGGCATCAATCTGAGACAGATGCTGCTCAATAATTTCCTGAGCGACACCCTTACGACGCAGTTCCATCTTGATTGCGGAGCTGGATCGACCGTTTTCCAGCCGAGTCCGGACATAGGCGCCCGCAAAAAAATCGTCATCGATCAGCTGCGCCTCGGTAAAGCGGTCCAGGACCTGCTCTGCTATTTCGACAGGAATTTCCCGCCGCTTGAGAATCTCGAAGAGTTGAAATCGAGTCTTCATGCTTCTGGAAAGCTGGTACAACAGCACGTTTTTCGCACGCTGCTCTAGTTTTTCCGCTTCGCTCTTGGGCATTTGCTAGAACCGACTCAAATAATCTGACTATGCGTCGTTGGCTGCCTTAGCAACCTCAACTGGCTCTTCCGCAGGCAGATCAGCAACCGGCCTTGGCACGCCAATTCCCAATTTAACCTTGATGCGTTGCTCGATGGTCTGAGCCACTTCGGGGTTTTCCTTTAGGAACCGACGGGAGTTTTCCTTGCCCTGCCCCAGTTGCTCACCTTCAAAGGTGTACCAGGCACCAGATTTTTTAACAATGTCTTGCTCCACGCCAAAGTCGATGAGGCTTCCCTCTTTGGAGATTCCCTCACCAAACATGATGTCAAATTCGGCCTGCTTGAACGGTGCGGCAAGCTTGTTCTTGACAACCTTTACCCGAGCCCGGTTACCGACTGCGTCGGTACCCTCTTTTAGAGTCTCAATTCTTCTGATGTCAAGGCGAACCGAGGCGTAGAACTTCAGGGCCTTGCCTCCCGAGGTGGTCTCCGGAGAGCCGAAAAATACACCGATCTTCTCGCGCAGCTGGTTTATAAAG
Organism: Aquiluna sp.; assembly: GCA_018402615.1. The sequence continues at coordinate 11,560 of JAGYIH010000014.1, read as the reverse complement.
ATCGCCGTGGTGTTGGTGTTGCTGATTGCACCGGTGAGCTTTCTCAGCGCCTGTGACATCAACCTGGCCTGCAGTCCAACGTGTGAGTCACCCATCTCGCCCTCGATCTCGGCCCTTGGCACAAGTGCGGCGACCGAGTCAATGACGATGATGTCCACGGAACCCGAGCGGATCAACATATCAGTGATTTCCAGCGCCTGCTCTCCCGTGTCTGGCTGGCTCACCAGAAGCGCGTCGATGTCCACGCCCAGTTTCTGGGCGTAGATAGGGTCAAGGGCGTGCTCGGCGTCCACAAATGCGGCGGTTCCACCGGCGGCTTGGACGCTAGCTATTGCGTGCAGCGCCAACGTGGTCTTACCCGAGGCCTCCGGGCCATAGATCTCGACAATCCGGCCCTTTGGCAGGCCACCAATGCCCAGTGCAACATCAAGTGCGATTGAGCCGGTTGGAATCGACTCGATCATGGCGCGCTCTTGGGAACCAAGCCTCATGACCGAACCCTTGCCGAACTGACGGTCAATCTGTGCTAGCGCGGTCTCCAGCGCTTTTTCTCTATCCGATGCACTTGGCATTTCTACCTCTTTCCGACACCTCTTGGTGTGCTAACTGCCTTGGACGTTAGTAGAGCCCTCGGACAGTTTGGGGTGACCTGTCGTTTCTGTGGATAACTTATGTTTTCCATCAGATGGTAGTAACACTAGGCGTTCGAACAAAATTTCGAATAACTATTGTTCGGCGTGTCTTTTTGTTTGAGTTCGACCTTGCCAACGTTCCCTGGGGACCTGTTGGGATGCGCAAATCGACAGCCAGACCTCACGCCTGTCTTCTCCCATAGCAATTAGCTCGGCGGGAGTTTTATCGTTGAAATCCGTGAGCCGAGTGTCATTCAAAATAACCTCGGAAAAGCCAGGTCCGAATTCGTCGGACACCAGTTCGTAGAAGCGACTGAGCTTCACTAGTGAGAGTAGATCTCAGCCTCTGCGACAAAGTCGTCCGGCACGGTGTCGGGAATGTAGGTGTTATCGAAGTAGTGGCCCTCAATAGCGGCAACCCGCTCTGAAACTTCTCGCATAACCACTGCCAGCGGCAAATCAAGAGCCTCGGCCACTGAAGCCAGGATCTCCGAAGAGACTTCCTTCTGACCACGCTCGACTTCAGATAGGTAGCCCAAGGCGACCGAAGCCCTGGCAGCAACCTGACGCAGGGTTTGACCCTTGCGCTGACGGTGGGTGCGAAGAACATCGCCAATCTCTTGCCTGATCAGTACCAAGTTTCCTCCTGGCGAATAATTTATCGGTCAGTTGTGACAATTTACAGCTAAAAGCTGAGTGCTTGCTGTTCAATAACCCGTTATTAGTCCCAAATGTTCCCGCACTGCCTGAACAGCCGCTATAACCGCTTGATCCCTTACTGCGGCCCGGTCGCCGTCAAAATTGTGAGCAAACACGGCATCTCCAGCTACCGAACTTATTCCTATGAAGACAGTCCCCGAGGCCTTTCCCTCAGACTCCCCGGGACCCGCAACACCCGTGGTAGAGATTCCGACAACCTTCTCGAGCTGGACCTGATTAATCTTTGCAAACCGTTCTCGAACTCCCACGGCCATCTGAGCCGCGACCTCGGCATCAACGGCCCCCTGGACGGACATGAGCGCCGCCGAAACTCCTAGCAACTGCTGCTTGACCGAGTTTTGATAGGCAATCACCGAACCCAGGAAAACGTCGGAGGCGCCTGCCTCATCAGTTAGGGCCTTCGCGAGGGCGCCACCAGTTACCGACTCGGCAGTGGCAACTTTTTGACCCGCCTGAATCAGCATCGAGACTAGGCCCGCTTCGGCCACAAAATCCTCAGTCCGCTCCAGAGTGTTAGTGCGACGGTAAACCAAAGCACCGCATCGGAGAACCACAGATACCAGAGGCCGAGAAAACCAAGCGGAGCTACGTAGAGTGAAACTGAGATGATCTGCATCACCGTCTTAAACTTGCCACCGCCCGTGGCCGAAATAATTCGGCGCTTGGCAATTGCCAGTCGATAAAAGGTGACAGCCAATTCGCGAAACAAAATCAGTCCGGTAGCAATCCACGGAACAGCCCCCTGAATTGAGAGCGCAATTAGCGCCCCTGACAAAAGAGCCTTGTCCGCTATCGGATCAAGAATTTTGCCAAGGTTTGAGACCAGATCGCGCTTTCTTGCAATTGCTCCGTCAATCCCATCGGTAGATGCTGCCAATACCAGCAATAAAAGCGCTATCGAGCGGCCCAGGTAACTGTCCCACTGGGTCAGGATCAGCAAAATGACCAGAGGTACCACTGCTATTCGACTGGAGGTTATTAGATTCGGCGTTTGCCGATACAAGAAGCTACTGGACATCCGGCCGTCCAGTTAGCTGCCAAGCGTCCTCATCGGGTTCATCGGGGTCAACCGGCGCACTATCACCCTCAAACACCGCAGAGGTCTGCCCGCCAAGCCTTGCTAGCAGCGCTGGAAGCTCGTCGGCCTTGATAAGCACGTCTCTGGCCTTTGAGCCCTCCGAGGGTCCGACTACTCCGCGCGATTCCATAAGGTCCATTAGCCTACCTGCCTTAGCAAAGCCCACTCGAAGCTTGCGCTGCAGCATCGAAGTGGAGCCAAACTGCGAACCAACAACTAGGTCACAAGCTGCCAAGAGCAACTCCAGGTCATCTCCAATATCAGCATCCACGATCTTGCTGGCGCTCACCTGAGCCACATCGCTGCGGTATTCGGGCTCCATCTGAAGCTTCACGTGTGCAACAACTCTTGCCATCTCGGCCTCAGAAACCCAGGCACCCTGAACTCTCAAGGCCTTATTGGAACCCATCGGAGAAAACAGTGCGTCACCCTGGCCAACCAGCTTTTCCGCCCCGGGCTGGTCCAAAATAACCCTGGAATCGGTTACCGATGAAACTGAGAATGCCAGGCGAGATGGCACATTCGCTTTGATCAATCCGGTGACCACGTCCACAGAGGGTCGCTGGGTTGCGAGCACAAGGTGAATACCGGAGGCGCGTGCCAGCTGAGTGATTCGGACAATCGAATCCTCAACATCCCTGGGCGCAACAATCATCAGGTCAGCGAGCTCATCCACTACTACCAAAAGGTAGGGGTAGGGCTGCAGGTCTCGCTTGGAGTTTTCGGGAACCTGAATTTCCCCTGCCACCACTGCCCGATTGAAATCATCGATGTGCTTAAACCCAAACGAGGCCAGGTCGTCATATCGGGAATCCATCTCCTTGACAACCCACTGCAGCGCCTCAGCAGCTTTCTTCGGATTGGTAATGATTGGAGTCACCAGGTGAGGAACCCCCTGGTAGGCGGCTAGCTCAACCCGCTTTGGGTCGACCAAGACCATGCGAACCTCAGCCGGGGTTGATCGCATCAGGATCGAGGTAATCATGGAGTTGACGAAACTAGATTTACCAGCCCCGGTTGCTCCGGCCACCAATAGGTGCGGCATCTTGGCCAGGTTGGCAACCAGATAACCACCTTCGACATCCTTACCCACCCCTATCGTGAGCGGGTGCGAGCTTGCCGAGGCATTCTTAGAGCGCAAGACATCTCCAAGCGAAACCGTTTCGCGGTCGGAATTCGGGATCTCAATACCAATCAAAGACTTTCCTGGAATCGGGGCGAGAATCCGCACCTCATTCGAGGCAACCGCGTAGCTGATGTTATTGGAAAGCCTGGTGACCGCTTCAACCTTTACTCCCGGCGCCAACTCAACTTCGTAGCGGGTAACTGTCGGTCCCCGCAGAAATCCTGCAACCCTAGCCTCAACATCGAACTCCTTGAAAACGGCGTCGATCGCCACAACAAGCTGCTCGTTGACCGCCGATTTTGCCTTGGGGATGGTCCCGGCTTCAAGCATCCCAAGACCGGGAAGAACGTAGGGTTTGACCTTGCGACCGGTTGGAATTTCAATCGGCTCGGTGAGCCCCTCCTCGCCATTCATAAAATCGAGCTCGGGAACCGGTTCGGCCTCCGCCATTTCAATGGCCTCAGATTCTAAAGCTGGCAGCTCTAACTGCTCATCGACAAATTCGTCGATGTCAACAACTGCCGTGTCAAAGGCCTGCTCTTTGGAGTCCGACTTTTGCCACCAGCTTGATTTCTTTCCATCGAAGGCGTCGGAATCTAAAACCTCGGGCCTGGGACCAAAAAAGAATGCCCGCAGATCACCCAGGCGCGCTGCAATTTTGCTCGGAGCCGTTCCCGTCATCACCAGAACTGAGATAAAAGCAATCACAACCAATGCGGGCACCGCACCCCAGATACTCAGAATTGCAACCAGCGGGCCGCCGACCAGCCAACCAAAAAGGCCACCACTGTTTGCCAAAGCGACAACTCCCTGCTGTGGGCTGGGCATCTCACCAAAAACGTGGAAAAAGGCCGACACCACAACTAAAAAGAGCCAGAACCCCAGAGCAAATCTCGAACCATTGGCAATCGTCGCGGGCCTTCTAAAAAGATAAATCGCGTACCCAATAAAGACCACGGGCAGTCCATAAGCCGTCAGGCCAAAAAGCATTCCGAAGCTGTAGTCGTGCAACCACTGTGCCCACTGCTCCTGAACCAAAAACCAGGAAAACAAAGCTCCAAAAATACTCAGCAAAAACAAAAAGAAGGGCGCTCCGTCACGACGGTCATCGTCGGCAAGCTTCTTTGAGCTAAACGCCCTGGTCGCACCTCCGGTGAGGTGAGCAATCGCCATGTAAAGCCGCCGCAAGGCTGCTACCAGATTGCCGGCGGAGTAACTGGAACTCTTGGTTCCTGAGTTTCTGACCTCTGGCCTGGAACTGGAGCGCGAAGCTGGGCGCCTTGGGGGTGGGGTCTTGGAAGCCATGCCAGAAAACTAGCAAGAATGCGGGCGTTTAGCCCTTAGGCAGGGCGGGAAGAATGCACAACGATTGGGATAATCATCGGCTTACGGCGATGCGCTTTTGCAACCCAGGTTCCAACGACCCTCCTAATTACCTGCTGAAATTGGTAACTGTCTCGCACCCCCTCGCGGGCAGCATCCTCAAGGGCTTTCTTTATCGCTGGAAGGATGTCATCAAAGACGTGGTCCTCCTCGGCATAGGCGCGAGCTCTGATCTCTGGGCCCTCGAGCACCTCACCGGTGACTCGGTCCACCACGGCAAAGATAGATATGAAGCCCTCGGCCGCTAAAATCCTGCGGTCCTTCAGGTCATCCTCAGTAATCTTGCCAACGGTCTTGCCATCCACGTAAAGCATGTCGCAGGGCACCTTGCCCACTACCTGGGCGATTGAGTCCTTCAGGTCGACAACCGCACCATCCTCCACAACAAGCACTCGCTCGGCTGGAACGCCGGTTCGAATTGCCAGTTTGGCGTTTGCATCAAGGTGTCGGAACTCACCGTGGATTGGCATTACGTTCTTTGGCTTCAAGATGTTGTAGCAGTAAAGCAGCTCACCGGCTGCCGCGTGACCAGAGACGTGCACCTTGGCATTGCCCTTGTGAACAACATTTGCACCAAGCTTGGTAAGCCCGTCAATCACTCGGTAGACAGCATTTTCGTTACCCGGAATCAGCGAGCTGGCGAGCAGGACTGTATCGCCCTCCCCCAGCATGATCTGGTGATCCTGTTTTGCAATTCTGGAAAGCACTGCCATCGGTTCGCCTTGAGAACCGGTGGACATAAAGACGATGCGGTTGTCCGGGTAATCGGAGGCGTGCTTGAAATCAATAATCAACTTATCCGGGATGGTCAAAAAACCCAGCTCTGAAGCTATGCCCATATTTCGAACCATGCTGCGACCGACAAAAGCAACCTTGCGGTTATTTGCCTCAGCAGCATTTAGCACCTGTTGAACCCGGTGGACGTGTGAGCTGAACGATGCAACTACAACCTTGCCGGGAGTCTTACTCATTACCGTTTCGATAGCGGGACCGATGTCACGCTCCAGGGCAGTGAATCCCGGGGTGTCAGCATTTGTGCTGTCCACCATAAACAGGTCCAGCCCCTCTTCCCCAATCTTTGCAAAGGCCCTTAGATCGGTCAGTCGACCGTCCAGCGGGAGCTGGTCCATCTTGAAGTCTCCGGTTGCAAAAACAGTTCCCGCAACCGAGCGAATGATTACCGCAAGGGCATCGGGAATCGAGTGGTTGACAGCCACAAACTCGAGCTCAAATGGTCCAAGCCGCTCTTTCTGACCCTCCTTTACGGTGTGAGTAAAGGGAGTGATGCGATGCTCTTTTAGTTTCGCCTCGATAAGTGCAAGGGTCAGGGTGGAGCCCATGATTGGGATGTCTTTGCGCATGCCCAAAAGATATGGAACCCCGCCGATGTGGTCTTCGTGACCGTGCGTTAGAACCAGCCCGGAAATCCGGTCTAGCTTGTCCTCTAGATATCCAAGGTCTGGCAGGATTACGTCTACTCCGGGCTGAGTCTCCTCCGGAAACAAAATCCCGCAGTCAATGATCATGATCTGGTCGTCAAGCTCAAAAACGCTCATGTTGCGACCAATTTCGCCCAGTCCGCCAAGCGGAATGATGCGCATGGTCCCCGGGGCTAGCTTGCCTGGTAACTCCACTAGCGAGTGGTCCCGGCTACCTTGGGTAGCGCACCGCCAGCGGCCGCATTGCGATCCGGGCGGAAGTTGTCAAAGCTGAGTCCTGGCACACTGACCACCTGGTCGATTCCATTCTCGATAGCGGCTGCCTCGTGATCCTCCGGACCAACCAGCGGCAACCTGACCCTTGGGCTATTGATGTGTCCCAGCCCGTGCAGCACGTACTTCGCTGCAACGGTTCCCGGAACATGATTCATGATTGCGCGCTGCAGCGGCTCAAGGGCGTTGTGAACCTTGAGCGCAGAGTGAAAATCATTTGCATTGGTGGCGTCCACCATTTCGCGGTAGGCGTGCGGGGCAATGTTCGCGGTCACGCCAATCAGCCCGGTAGCGCCTAGCGACAGGTGCGGCAAGACGTTGGAATCGTCTCCGGAGAAATACATCAGACCGGTCTCCAAAAGTAACCTTGAGGCCTGTGCCAAATCGCCCTTGGCATCCTTGATTGCAACCACATTTGGGTGTTTGGCTGCGCGGTGAAAGGTGTCATAGGAAATGGCAACTCCGGTGCGTCCTGGGATGTCATACAAAATCACAGGCAGGTCGGTGGCATCGGCAATCATTCTGAAGTGAGTCAGGATTCCGGCCTGCGTTGGCTTGTTGTAATAAGGAGTCACGATCATGACACCGTCCGCACCAGCCTTTTCGCTGGCCTTATAAAGCTGAATTGCGTGTGCGGTTTCATTTGATCCGCCACCGGTAATGATCTTGGCCCGGCCTGCGGCAACTGATTTGCCGACCTCAACCAGCTTTATCTTTTCGGCATCGGTGAGGGTAGAGGTCTCACCGGTGGTACCGGTCACGACTACTCCATCGGCACCGTTGGAGATTACATAGTCCATGTGGCGCTCGGTGGCATCCCAATCGACTTCACCATCTGAGGTCATGGGTGTCACCAGCGCGACCAATACCTGGCCAAACACGTCGGGTTTTTTCGTTACCATCCGGCCTAGCCTAATGGCTAAGCGCTACCAGGCCCTAGGGGGCAACTCTGCCGTTCTCATTAAAAGACTCGTAGCTCAGTGGCATTAGAGGTGCCCAAAAGTCTTCCATCTTCTCCGCAACCATCTCAATTTCACGCTGCGGGAAGGATGGGAAGTGAGTGCCCTCACGCTTGGTGCGAAGGCTCAAAAAGTTCATCAGGGCTCTGGAATTCATGGTCACATACATCGATGAGTAAATGTTTACCGGTAGCACAATCCTGGCGACCTCTCGGGCTACCCCGGCCTCCAGCATGCGCTGGTATGACTCATAGGCGGCACGTGTGACGGCCATGGTCTCCTGAACGACAAGAGCAGTCTGCTCTGCAGTTCCATCTTCAAAGTCGTAAGCCCCGGGCTTACCAACCTGAACCAGCTTGCGGTCTGGCCCGGGAACATAAAACACAGGTCGCAGCTCGCGATAGCGACCGGATTCCTCGTTGTAGCTGGCAATCCGGTGACGCATGAACTCCCGGAACACAAAGATTGGTGCCTGGACATAAAAGGTCATGGAGTTGTGCTCAAAAGGTGAACCGTGTCGATCTCGCATCAGGTAATTGATTAGTCCACGGTCACGCTTTTCGACTTCGGCGCCCTGAACCATGGCGCTTTCCAGGGTCTGCTCACCCTGAGTCGAAACCCGGGCGGCAAACAAAACATCGGCGTCTGACGCGTTTGCTCGCACTAGCTCTACGGTCACATCACTGCGGAATTGAATTTCACTCACGCCTGAAATCCTAAGGGCAAAGCCGAAAAGTAAAATTTCGCAACACTTGGGCAGCACAATCCAATCTCGCCTAACCTTTCAGCGTGGAGACATCTTTGATTGCAACGCTCGGGCTGTTGCTCATAGCCATAATCGGAGGCATCCTCTACAAGTATCTGCAGGGCAAGGGTCGCCGAGTCTTATCTGCTGAGGTGATTGACCTTGCCAAACTGAGAGCCTCGAGTAATGAAGTGCCAATAACTGAATATGGCAAGAAGGCAACCCTGATCCAGTTCTCAACCCAGTACTGCGGCCAGTGCTCTGGGGTAAGACGAACCCTATCGCAGCTGGCCTATCGAACCGGAGGGCTTGCTTTCGCGGAGGTAGACATCACCGAGCGCTTAGATGTCGCAGCCCACTTCAGCATCAGCCAAACCCCAACCGTGTTTCTTCTGAACGACTCCGGCCACGTGATTTACCGCGTGGGAGGAGTTCCAAAAATGAATCAGCTAACCGACGAACTAAAGAAATTAGGCGTGAAATGACAGAGATTAAACAAATTGACCCTCGCGGACCTAGGTTTGGAGCTGCCATCACCTCAGTGCTGTCGCTTGCAAGCTTTGCACTCAGCTTCCAGCTGGGCTTGTTAGCCGGCTATCCGGTAATGATCGCGCTGTTTGTGCTTTTTGCCTGGAGTGTATTTTTACCCAAGAGCCATCCGTACCAGTTCATTTACCAAAACCTGGTGAGACCCAGGCTCAAGCCACCAACAGAACTTGAAGACCCAAGGCCTCCGCAGTTTGCTCAGAAGGTTGGTTTTAGTTTTGCAATCTTGGGAACCATCGGTGGCCTTTTCTCACCGGTGCTGATTCCAATTGCCGCGGCCTTTATCTTCTTGGCTGCATTCCTAAATGCCTTCTTCGGACTCTGCCTTGGATGCTTGATGTATTTAGGACTGAGACGAGTTGGGATTATTCGCTAGCACAATTGCCTTGCGAATCGCAGCTCTTGCCCTGCGGCGGTCGCCATTGGCGTCGTAGCTTTGGCCAAGCTGAAACCAAAGTTGCCAGGTTTCAGTTTCGTTGAGCTCGGCGCTAACACGCTCAAATTCTTTGGCTGCTGAATCCTTGGTTGCCCTGCCGGATGGACGAAACTCCAGAGCCAGCTCTGGAACACCTTCTGCCTGCAACCGTTCAGCCAGCCTCTGGGCCTGCAGGCCAAAGCGCAGCTCAGAAAAAATGCTCCAGAGAGCAAACAGTGGCAACACTAAAATTCCAACGCCCATCGCCTTGGCTGCCCAACTTGGCTCCTGAATCAGGATGACTCCGCGACCCAGCAGTAGAAATACGTAGAGCAGCGCAAGCGCGCTCATCACGACAACCCAGATCTTGATGCCCATTTAGCGAAGGACCGAATCAAGCCCGACATGAAGGCCAGTATTTTCAGCAATGAACTCAATGCTGCGCAGTATGCCAAGTGAGTAGGCACGGCTTGAAGAAACATCGTGCGAAAGCGTCAACTGCTCTGATGTGCCGGCAAAAATGACATCCTGCCTTGCAGAGACTCCGGGCTGGCGCAGTGAGTGAATCGGGACTCCGTTGTGAATCTCACCGCGTGCCGGCTGTCCAACTCCTGGCACTAGCGGGGTGTCTCCGCGAGCCGATGAAATTTTCTCTGCAGTCGCAATCGCAGTCCCAGATGGAGAGTCGACCTTGCCTGCGTGGTGTGACTCAATAATCTCCGCCGAGTCAAAGTGCTTAGCGGCCTGTGCTGCAAAGCGCTGCAGCAGCATCGAACCGATTGAGAAATTAGGGACCACCAACACACCGGCCTTGGGGTGGGCAGCAAGTGAGGTCTTCAGGCCATTGAGCTTTGGCTCCGACCAGCCAGAGGTCCCAACCAAAATCTTTAGGTCGTGCTCGACTGCAAAGCCAACCAGGTTTTCGGAAACCCCTGGCAGCGTGAAATCAACCACCACATCGGCACCGAGCATTTGGGCAGGATCAGATTTAGAACCCAAGGCGGCATGCAGTTTTAGATTGGCATCGGCATCAACCAGCTCTTTAGTCAAAACGCCCATGCGTCCAGAGGCACCTAAAATCGCAACACTAATCATGAGTCAAAACCTATCAAGCCAACTTCTCAAGGTGTTGCAGGTTATCCCCCACAACAACAAGTGCGGACTGCTTGGTGACTAGTCGCTGCGCAACTCGCTGAACATCTGCAAGGCTCACCGCACGAAAACGTTCTAGAACCTCTGAAACACTCAGGTACTCTCCGGTGCCAATCTCGGTGCCCAACAGTCGGTTCATTCGCGCCAGCGAAGACTCAAAACGTAGCGCTAGGCCACCTGTGAGATTCCCTAAGGCCAAATCCAACTCAGCCTGGGTGGCCCCAGTTTGCACCAAGCCATCAAGCTGCTCGCGCATCAGGTTCACCACCAGACTTGCATTCTCAGGACTGCAGCCGGCATACATGCCGAAGTACCCGGTCTCCGAGTAGCCCTGCTGATAGCTGTAGGTCGAGTAGGCCAAACCGCGGTCCTCGCGTATTGACTGGTAAAGCCTGGAAGACATCCCACCACCCAAAATGGTGTTCATCAAACCAAATGCGTAGCGATCTGGATCGCTTGCCGACATGCTCTGGATGCCAAGCAAGATATTTGCCTGATTGAAATCGTGCGAAACATTCACAAACCGATTCGGAGTAATTTCAGAGGGCTCAGGGTGAAAGCGCCTCGGCTTCGGTGCTGAACTCCCGGAAAAGCCGTGCTGGTCCAAAATTTTGCTGACCAGAGAAACAAACTCTTCATGGTTCACGCCGCCCGCAGCGGTGACAATCAGACCACTTGGAACGTAGTGGGTTTGGTAGTGCTCTATGACATGATCGCGACTAACCGCCAAGATGCTCTCCTTGGTGCCGCCAATCGGCCTACCAAGCTCATGGCCGACCAAAAGCGCCGAGGCAAGATTTTCGTGAGCGATGTCCTCAGGGTCATCCTCATTCATCGCGAGCTCTTCCAAGATCACGGTGCGCTCGGTATCAAAGTCCTTGGGGTCGATCTTTGCCGAGGTAAACATATCCAAAAGCACATCTAGCGCCAGAGGCATAGCGGCGGTCTGAACCCGGGCGTAGTAGCTGGTGTATTCCTTGGCGGTCGCGGCATTTGAAGATCCACCAACCGAATCAAATGCAATTGAGATATCCCTGGCAGACCTTGTTGGGGTGCCCTTGAATAGCAGGTGCTCTAAAAAGTGCGTGGAGC
>JAGYIH010000013.1 GCA_018402615.1 Aquiluna sp. | reverse complement strand
CGCGTTACGTGCTTTGGTGGCCTGATTGGTGATTATGGTCATTTACTTTTCGTCTGTGCTGTGAGAATCGAAGTGAAGCATGAGTCCTAGAGCTCGAGCGTATGACAACAGTGTCAAGATTCTTCAGTTTGAACCAACATTTTTTAATTGGGAAAAATCCAACTGAGTTGAACCCATGCTTTTAACTTGGCCGGGTTGTTCGGGTTCAAACTCATCCACTGGTGGGGTGAGGTTCCGCGCGGTTTCCGTTTTCCGAGTCCGGATTACTTTTAGGGTGTCTCGAATTTGAAGTTGATTTCCCTCAGGAGTGAGCGCTTGATGGTGCCAGTGAGCCTTTACCCGAAGTCCCAGTAGGCACGTTATACATCTCGTAAACCTCCACGTCACGAGACAACTTTCCCTTGACGCCATTGAGAATTTCTTTGACTGACGGCTTTGACATGTGCTCTACCCAGTGCTGTCGTGTTGTCCAAGCCTCTATATGGACAAACCTTCCATCGACATCCTCGTTCATCGTATAAAACTCACAACCGGGCTCGTCATGCACTGTCGGAGTTACTCGTGCTAGCAAGTTACGGATGTCATCCCTGTAATTTTCGAGTGGCGTGAATACCGCCACAACTATGCATTTATCTGTCTTTTGGCTCATCTTCGAAAGCTACTCTGCTTGCTTAAATGCGGCATCAAAAGAGGTCTCCGGTAATTTCCAGAGCAATGACCTTATGAACCCGACTGCCTCCTTGGCGCCATGCAAGCGGTCCATCCCGGCGTCCTCCCACTCGACTGAAATCGGTCCTTGATAACCAATTGAGTTCAGTGCGCGAAAAGAAGACTCCCAGTCAATCTGGCCTCGACCTGTAGAGACGAAGGTCCAGCCACGCCTTGGATCATCCCATCCAAGGTGAGAACCGAGTCTTCCAACCCTGCCGTCCTTATTGCGAACAAAGGTGTCTTTGCAGTCAACGTGATAAATCCGGTCAGCGAAGTCCAAAATGAAATTGACTGGGTCGATGTCTTGCCAATGCATGTGACTTGGGTCCCAGTTCAAGCCAAAAGCGGGGCGATTGTCAATTGCGCTCAAGGTCTTTACTGTCGTGTAGTAGTCATAGGCAATTTCCGAAGGGTGAACCTCGAGTGCAAACCGAACTCCTTCGGAATCGAAGACATCCATAATTGGATTCCACCGATCGGCAAAATCTTGATATCCGGCCTCAATCACTTCAGCTGAAACCGGAGGGAACATTGCCACGTACTGCCAGATCGAAGATCCTGTAAAACCGACGACTGTGTCTACTCCGAGCTTGCGTGCTGCAATCGCCGTCAGCTTCATCTCCTGAGCGGCTCGTTGTCTAACACCCTCAGCCTCGCCATCACCCCATACCTTGGAGCCCACGATGGCTTTGTGTCTGAAGTCGATTGGGTCATCACAGACCGCCTGGCCCTTGAGGTGATTCGAAATGGCATAGAGCTTGAGGTTATAGCGCTTCAATAGCTCTAGTCGCTCGCGGACATAGTCATCATCCTCAGCAGCCCGCCAGACATCCAGGTGTTCCCCGCTGCAAGCAATCTCAAGTCCGTCATACCCCCATTCACTGGCATACTTGGCGACCTGCTCCAGGCTCAGGTCTGCCCACTGGCCGGTAAAAAGCGTTACTGGACGATTCATTTCGGGCCCCTTCACTTGCTAGTTAGAGCTTTGTCCCGGACTTGCTCCTGCACCTCGGCGACATCCACCCACTTCTTCTGTGCTGCAGATTCTAGAACGGCATGCACGAGGGCTGCTGATCGAACTCCATCAGCAAGTTGCGGCAATCCGTCAACCTGCGTGCCCTCAAAGCTAGCGTAAGCATCGGCCATGAACGAGTTGAAGGCGTCTTGGTAGCCCTGCGGATGCCCAGATGGCACTTGAGACAAACGCTGTGAGTCTGGGCTGTTTAGGCTCTCCTGGCCTCGCATGACTATCTGGTTTGAGCTAACCCCGCCAACCCATAACGTGTCTGGGTTCTCCTGATCAAAACTGAAAGATGCCTTGGATCCGTCGAGTTCTAGCCAAAGTCGATTCTTGCGACCCAAAGAAACTTGGCTCACCGTAAGAGTGCCGGTTGCGCCTCGTTCTGTCTCGAAGATTATGTTTGCTATGTCCTCCGTGAGCACCGGCTGCCCGGATCTCGACTGATAAGCCTTAGAGGTGTTGGCAATTAGTCTGACAATTCGGTCCGAGGAGACAAACTCCATGAGATCGCACCAGTGCATGCCTATGTCTGCGAAAGCTCTGGACTTTCCACCTGCGGTTGAATCCACTCGCCAATTGCTGCTAAAGGATGCCGAGAGCCAATCCTGCAAATAGCTGCCATGCATCAGGTGAATGTCGCCGGCCTCGCCAGAGAGCACTCTGCCGCGCAACTCTCGAACCATGGGATAGAAACGGTAGGCGAGCGGGACAACAAATCCTGAATCACCTGATTCCACCACCTGCTTGATTTCGAGAGCTTCCTCTAGAGAGACCGAGATTGGCTTTTCACAAACGATCTGCTTACCTGCCGCAACCGCTGCCTTGATGATCGGCGCGTGAAGTTCATTTGGTGTGCAAATGTGAACCACGTCAACCTCAGGCGAGGACACTAGCTCTTGCCACGAGGAGAAAGCCTTCTCGACATTAAGCCTGTTGGCTGCCCTGAAGCTGGATTCTGGGCTGGAGCCCGAAATGCCAACAACCTCGTGACCCGAGTCTCTGATTGCGCGCGCATGAACGCCGGCCATGAAACCGGCACCAACTATTCCCGCCCTTAGCGTTTTAGGCATTGTCTACTTCTTCCTCGAAAGCGCTACGGCCAAGATGATGATTGCTCCTCGAACCACCTGCTGCTGACTTACATCGAGTCCCATGAGAATCAGTCCGTTGTTGATTAGGCCAATGAACAGCGCACCAAAGAGCGAGCCAACCACCATGCCACGCCCACCAAACAGGCTGGTGCCACCAAGAATTACCGCCGCGATGACAGACAATTCATCGCCCGTTCCCCATTGGAATCTTCCTGATTGAAGCCTGCCGGCATAGAGCATTCCGGCAATAGCGGCAAACACACCGGACATCATTAGCACCATGAACTTCACCTGGGCTGTCTTGATGCCGGTATAGCCTGCGGCAACTAGATTTCCCCCGGTAGCACGGACGTGGCGACCAAAGGTGCCTTTGTTCATGATTAGAGTTCCTAGCGCAACAGCGAAGATAACCCACACCAACAGAGTCGGTATTGGACCAAGATCTCCACCGCCGAAGATTGCTATGTAGTCAGTGTTTGCGATTGGCACTGGGGCTGACTCTGTTATCCAGCGTGCTACACCAACAACTAACCCGAGCATGCCAAGTGTTACTAAAAATGAAGGCACCTTTAACCAAGCAACAAGCCCGCCACTGATAGATCCCGCGATCACACCCACCATCAACCCCGCCAAAATACCTGGAATCAATCCGTAGCTGTTTAGTGTTATTGCGGTAACCACCGAAGCCAATCCTGCAACTGAGCCAACACTCAGATCGATTTCAGCTGCGGCGATCACGTAGGTCATCGCTACGGCCATGATTGAGATGGTCGCAGTCTGCCGGAAGATGTTAAGGAGATTGTTCGGGTTGGTAAAGCCAGAATCTCCGAGGGTTATGGCGAAGAAGATAAACACAGCGATAAACGCGATGTAGATGATGTTTTGACGCCACTCAAATCGTTGAAGCAGCGCGCCCGCTGGCGATGATTTGACTTTGGTTTTCATACTGCTCCTTGAATAGCTAATTGAAGAAACTCTTCGTTGGGGATGTCTTTTCGGTCCAAACTTTTCGAGACTCGACCGTCCTTGAGAACCAGGATTCGATCAGATACTGAAAGTAGCTCTGGCAGCTCCGACGAGATCAATATCACGGACTTGCCATCATCGGCAATTTTCCTGACTAGATTCAAGATTTCGCTCTTGGTGCCAATGTCTACGCCAGCGGTGGGCTCATCCATCATCAGAATTTCAGGATCGGTGCCTAGCCACTTGCCAATTACAACCTTTTGCTGATTTCCCCCAGAAAGTGAGCCGGCTCGAATTGTTGGGTAAGCGGCCTTGATAGCGAATTGACTGATGATCTTCTTGCTCCGCTTTAGAACATCAGCGTTTGAAATAAGCCCGAATCTCTGCAGACTATCGAGCAGCGGTAGTGTCAAATTTTCAGTGACGGGGTGGTCAAGAACTAAACCCTGAGACCTTCTGTCCTCCGGAATCAGGGCTAATCGGTTCTTGATTGCTTGCTTTGGCGAAGAGATGGAGAGCTCTCTGCCATTGATTTTGATTTTTCCCGCCGTTGGCTTCAAAATGCCAAACAGGGTATTCACAAGTTCCGTTCTTCCCGAGCCCATGAGTCCGGCCAGTCCTACTATCTCCCCGCGCCTAACATGCATAGAGATGCCATTCAATTTTGGCCCAGCCGAGAGGCCTTCGACTTCCAGGACAATTTCATCCTTGATGTTCGCCGAACGATCCTGGTGAACCAGGTGGGCTGCCGCCTGCTTGCCGACAATAGCCTCGACAATCTGCGAAGGAGTTACATTCTTTAGTGATTCCGTAAGCACCCGAACGCCATCGCGAAGAACCGTGATGCGGTCAGCAATTCGGTAAATCTCATCCATTCTGTGGGAAATGTAAATTATGGCGATGCCCTTGGTCTTTAGGCGTTCAATCAACGCGAATAGCGCCTCCGCTTCGTGCTTTGCAAGCGAGGCAGTTGGTTCATCCATAATCAAGACCTTGGCGTCTTGAGCCAGTGCTTTTGCGATCTCCGTTAGCTGCCAAAGCGCAGTGGGTAGATATTCGACAATCCGCTTTGGATCTACCTCAACTTCCATTTCTCTGAATAGCTCCGCTGCCCGTTTTCTGGCCTGCGCATCACTGATAAGTCCAAACCTGGTTGGCTCTTGCGTAAGGAAAATGTTTTGCGCAACGGTAAGGGTTGGAATCAAAGAAAACTCTTGGAAAACCATCCCGATCCCAGCTTTTCGAGCATCGAAAGTGTCAGAAATTTGCACCTGTTTGCCCAAGACAAAGATTTGCCCCTGATCCAATTGGTAAACACCCTGAAGAATCTTCATGAGGGTGGATTTACCGGCTCCATTCTCACCGGCCAAAGCGTGGACTTCGCCTACGTTGACGCTGAAGTCCACACTTTTTAGCACGGGATTAGTGGCGAAGGACTTGTGGATATCCTTCATTTCCACAACTGGAAGGGGTGGGTTTGTCATTACTAACTGACCTTGCCTGTTGACCGATCAAGCTGTGGCACCTTTGTCCAGGTTCCTGTTTGAGCTGACTTTGAGATCGCATCATCAATGAGCGCGACCTGATAACCATCACCGAAATCTGGACGAACAGGCTCACCACCTGCAATGGCCACAAATAGGTCATGCGCCTCAATGATCTTGGTCTCCCCGTAGCCAATTCCCAATGCCGGGATGGGCCACAGCCCATGTCCGTTGGGGTGGTTCGGACCCGTGTAGACGGTTCGGAAGCCACGACGGTCATCGCCATCAGACTTAAAGCAAACCTGGAGCTCGTCACGGTTCTCGTAGTTAAAGGCGATTGAACCCTCAGTGCCATGTATTTCAAGGGTGATGAAGTTATTGCGACCCCAGGCATTGCGGGTGGCCTCCACCGAACCTATGGCGCCGTTAGCAAACTTGAGTAGGGACATCACCTCGTCCTCGACATCAACCTTGCCCATTGGAGCGCCGTCGCCACCCTTGGAGTTTCCAAGAGAATCAGCGCCGGAAGACTGAAGTGGTCGCTCAGTGATGATGTGGTTGGTGATTGCGGACACCTCGGTTATTTCGCCGGTCAGGTAGCGAGCCATGTCCAAAACGTGAGTCAGGATGTCTCCAATTGCACCGGAGCCAGCAATGTCTTTTTGGAACCTCCAGGAGAGTGGAGAGTTTGGATCCGCGGACCAGTCCTGAAGGTAGGTGGCCCGGAAATTGATAATTCGACCTATCGCACCCTCATCTATATAGCGCTTTGCAAGCGCAACAGCTGGTGTGCGGCGGTAGTTGAAAGCCACCATGTTGACAGCGCTGGACTCGCGTGCTGCCTCGTACATGGCTTTAGCCTCCTGGACGGTTTTGGCCAATGGCTTTTCGCAGATAACGTGCTTGCCCGCCCTTAGGGCGGCAATGGCTATTTCCGCGTGAGAGTTGTTTGGAGTTGCAATGTCCACCAGATCAATATCTGGATCTTGAACTATGGTCTTCCAGTCGCCGGTTGAGTGTGCGAAGCCAAACCGGGTGGCCGCCTCTTGGGCCATCTTGTCGTTGAATTCCGCGACAGTGTGCTTTACGGGCATGATTTCGGTGGGCCAAAAGAACATTGGCACCGCTGAGTAGGCCAGCGAGTGGGCCTTGCCCATAAACCCGCCGCCGATTAGTCCGACATTGATGTGCTTCATTGCTACTTCCTTATCTAAACTTGGGTTTGCCCAGATGGATGGGTGGCCCAGAGGGCCGGATGTTTGCGCATCCAGCCCTCTGGGGTTTTTACTTTTATTTGTAAACGCTCGATACAGACTCTGGAGCGTCGACACTGTAGACGGTCTTCCAGGCATCAAGGACGTTTTCGTGGCTGACTGGAAGTGCACCGAGTGCCACAAAGTTTGGCAGTCCGGTCTTTCCAATTAGAGCAGCTGCGCCGAGACGAGCCTCAGCAATTCCCTGATCAAATGGGCGCTGTGCTCCAAGCCCAATGATCAGTTCCTGCTTTGCGAGCTGAATTGCAACATTTGTACCCAAATCTTGGGTTGCAATCTTGAGGTCAAGGCGGCCTGCCTCGCGTGCAGCAGCCATGATTCCTTCTGCTGGCACATCCCAAACTCCCCAAATGCCATCTAGATCCTGGTACTTGGTTAGTAGAGCTGTGGCAGCTGCTTGAGCGTCACCGGCAAAGTCTGGACCGCCGATTCCCTTTTCCTCGACAACTTCAATGCCAGGGTAAAGAGCGATGGTCTCAGAGAAGCCTTCGTAGCGCTGCTTTGTCACGAAGAAGTCTGCATCGTGATAAATCAATCCGATGGTACCTTCGCCATTCAAGGCCTTTGCCATCAGGTGCGCGGAGGCGACTCCATTGCCCTTGTTGTCAGCTGAAACAACTGCAACGTAGTCCTGTCCACCAACCATGTCGGCAGGAACGTTGTCCATGAATACCAGCTTTATTCCGGCTGCAGAAGCCTTCTTGAACGCTGATGAGACGGCTACTGGGTCAGTTGGGATGGAGACGATGATGTCTGGATTTAGCGCCATTACTGTCTCAATGTCTGAAACTTGCTTCTCTGGCTTGAAGTCAGCATCTGTAACCGCCACAACCTCAATATTCAATCTGGCAAACTCGGCTTTCAATCCCTCCACCTGAGCGGTGGACCAGTCGTTGCCTGCGTAGTGCATAACGATTGCAGCTGTGTAGTTACCGGCCTGGATCTGCGCTACCTCTTCATCGGTGAGCTCTGTGGTTTCAAATCCAGAGGGAGTCTCGCCGTTTGGGCCGAGGCTCAAAACCTCGTTTGCTAACTCTGCCAGGGCGGCGTCAACCTGAGCTGAAATGTCAGTCGTTTGGTTACCGTTGCCGGGGGCCTCAGGCTGAGTTGTCTCGGTTGTGCCACTGACGGTACATGCGGCAAGAGCCAGAAGTAAAACTGCTCCTGCGCCGATGCTACTGATCAGTCTCTTCATTTATTTCTCCTTGGGAAATAGTTGAATCTGTTGATGGATGGGTGGTTTTCTAGTTGGCAAAGAGCTTCTCTAGATATTTTTTGCTTATTGCAGCGGCTTCTTTGGGGTCTCCGGCGTAGGAGTCCAGTTCGACCATTAGCCAACTGTCGTAATTGGCTCTGCGAATCGCAGCCAAAATGGCTACGAAGTCTATATCGCCCTCGCCGAGCGGCAGGAATTCACCTGTCTTTGTGGAGAGGTCTTTGAAGTGAACGTGCTTGAGTCGATCGCCGTACCGATCAATCGCGACTACAGGGTCAATCCCCGATGCAACCAGGTGGGCAGTGTCAGGGCAGAAGCCAATCGAGCAACTGTCCATGATCTGGTGAAAGCCATCCAAAGTTTCAGAAATTGTCCCTAGGTGTGGGTGATAGCTACTCTCCAAGCCATGAGACCTTGCAATGTCCGCTGCCATGTCAAGTCCGCGGCCTGTCTTCTTAAAGTCATCAGGCCTTGGGCCGGATGGGCGCTTTGCTCCACCACCTACAACTAGGCGACTGGCGCCAAACTGCTTTGCCAAAGTTGCGGCTTGTTCGATTTTGTAAAGCTCATCATCCAAAATCTCGTCATAGATGAAGTTAGCCCCGGTGTAGACGGAGACTAACTGCAAGCCGGTTTCTGCAAGAACATCAAGAAGGATTTCGGGATTGGCTGCAAACTCAGCCAGATTCCCGTCAAAAACCTCAGTACCCTCATAGCCAACACTGGCGATGTCGCGGAACGCGCTCATAGTGTCGCCATGAGTCATGTAGAAGAGGTCCTTGACACTGGTAACGCCGCCAGGGTGACCAACGACACCGCCCCAAGTAATTGTTGGATATCCGAACTTCACCTTTACGCCTCCTTGAGTAAAACAACTTGACAAGATAATGACGCAAAAAGAAAGTCTTTTGTCGATTTTCGACACTAAGTTATCAACTTGTGACATTCTTTTGGCAAATGACGGCGGATTATTTTGTCTAAACTTGGGGGGTGGCAGAAATAACTAAGGGCAGCGCCGGATTTGGTTCCGGCCATTTATTGCAGTTATTTCGTGATGGCATGCCTCACACGCGGGCTGAACTGGCAGAAGTAACTGGCCTCGCCCGCTCCACGATCTCGCTAAGACTGGAGCCTCTGATAGCGCTTGGTCTCGTCGCACCGGCATCCGAGGTGATCTCAACGGGTGGTAGGCCGTCTGCGAGTCTGGTTCTAAATAAGAGCGCTTACCTGGTGGCTGGGGTCGACTTTGGCGCCACCCATGCAATGGCGGCATTGTCAGACCTGGGCGGGAATGTCCTGGCCTCAATTGACACCAAGCGCCAAGTTTCTGACGGACCCGAAGTCTGTTTGCGCTGGATGATAGAAGAGCTCAAGCACCTACTTAGTGGCCAGGGAAAATCTCCTGAGAACCTGCTGGCCATCGGAATAGGGTTGCCGGGACCAGTTGAGCACTCCACTGGCAAGCCAGCAAACCCACCGATTATGCCCGGCTGGGATGGTTATGATGTTCCTGCGAGGGTCAACCAAGAGCTGTCAGCAAAAGTCTTGGTGGATAACGACGTGAATGTTATGGCATTGGGAGAGCGGCACGTCTCCTACCCAGATGTTGATCACCTGATTTTCCTGAAGGCTGCCACTGGAATTGGGTCAGGAATCATTTCTGGTGGGAGATTGCAGCGTGGAGCCCAGGGAACGGCCGGCGACATTGGCCACGTCAGAGTCGCAAGAGTTGGAGACATTGCCTGTCACTGCGGTAATTTCGGTTGCCTTGAGGCAGTAGCCGGATCTCCCGCAATAATCAAGAATGTCACTGACCAAGGCCTGCCGATAAGGAACACCTCTGACCTCATTGATGCCACCAAGCGAGCAAAGGTGGAGGCGATTCAGGCCGTCAGGCAGGCGGGAAGGGACATAGGTGAGGTCCTTAGTACCTGCGTCAGCCTTTTGAACCCACAAACCATAGTGATAGGTGGAACCCTTGCCCTGGCGGGAGAGCACCTAATTGCTGGTGTACGCGAGGTCGTTTACAGCCGGTCAATGCCTTTAGCCAGCGAGAACCTCTCTATAGTTCAGAGCAAGGCCGGGAAAGAGGCCGGCATTATTGGTGCAAGCGTCATGGCTATCGAGCATGTGTTGGATTCGGAGACGGTTGACTCCATGGTTGCAAAGGCAAATCTTTAGATTCCAGCCACACCTACTGACCCATTGTCAGAGCATTAGCGGTCTTTATCTCAGGAATCCTTGGCACCCAAGCCATAGAGACAACACCCATAACAAAGAACATCAGCCAGAGGGCGTTGCGAGCCCTAGAGGCTTGGGTGAGGATCATGGTGAAAGGTTAAGCCCTGCAGGGCCAACTGCTCCTACTTTGAATCAACATTGATACCGATGGCGCAAACCAACGTTTCAAGGCTTGGGAACTCTAAAGCTCCATTCGAGTTCAACACCAAGTTTGTTGGCATACCTAATAAGGGTTGAGATCGTTGGGTTAGCAGAGCCAACTGATAAATCTGGCTTCGTGCCATCGGGAGCTGCATAGGTGAAACCAGTCTCAAGGTTTGCTATTTACTAGCAAGGCCGGCACTGAAGTCCATGGAAACCCCGAGAGCATGCGCATATGCCAACAGAGTCATGATCCTTGGGTTGGCATTGAAGCTCTCGAATTGGGAAATAGCTGGCTGAGTTATGCCCATTCGATCTGCAAGGTCCTTTTGTGAAAGACCAAGCTCCACGCGACGTTCTATCAGAGCTTGCCACCAAGGCAAGAAGGTGGCACCTTGAAGACTGACTAATAATCTGGCTTGCACAACCAGGCAGAAGTAAACCTGTCCAACAAAATTAAGAAGCGTTCAAGCCTGTCATGAATGGCCAAGAACAAGGTTGGTTAGAGAAGTACTGAGAGCGTTGGGATTTGATTTCGTCAACATAGGAGAGCTTGCCATGAGCTTTTTTCTCTCGCCAAAGGTGAAATTACTTCCTCGAACAGCGAGAACCAGAATCAGATCACTGATAACCCGATCATCCCCAGCACAACAATCAGTCAGCAGGAACACTTTTGATTTCCAAAAGTTTCTGGTACAACGGTACATTTGAAAAGGCTGGGCCAATGTCTGTTCGCGCTTGCGTACATGAGCAGGCAAGAACCAGCGATTTGACCACCGTGGTTAATTTGCCAAAGAGCGAGGACCAAGATGCTTGTATTCGATGAATCTCGATTGCAACAGGCAAGACTTTTCCAATAACCGGAATCAAAGGCGGATTGGATCAGAGCGCAGATCTACAAGCGCGTTACTCGCTGTGTTGAAAATTGTCCTCGAACTCACATACTCATTGTTATCTGAATCAGATTCAAAGGCGTTATGACCTACTCCGAACCAGAGTTCAAAGTTTAACAAGAAGTCCGTTAGGCCAGACGGCTTTATCGTAATCACCAGAGGTAAAAGGTCTGGCGGGCATTGGTCGAAGTCAAGACGGGCTCCAACGAGCTCAACATAGAACAAATTAACTCTTACTTGGATCTTTGCCGCGACTTCAAAATTGATGCCCTTATAACAATAAGCAACCAGGTGCTAAATGCTTCTTGGCAATCACCCTACAACGGAGTCGACCTGAGAAATTGCGCTCGACTCGGCTTGAGCATTTTTCTTGGCTCAGAATTTTGAACTGACAGCATCGTCCTAAAAGCGAACACTTGGGGTAGAAGATCAAGAGGTCACTGGTACAATTAGGTTCCTGCAATCAAAGGAGTCTGGAGCAGCAGAGTTTCCACGACATGAGCACTAATTGGGTCTCAGTTAGAGGAAGGTATAGAGGTAATTTTTCTGTTTGATTTTGATCATATCTAAGCTGTCTGAGGTTTGAGTCTCTAATGCGTTATTCGGCCTTCACGTTGTCCGCTCCGCTTGGCGTGAAAGCCAAAGAAGTGACACCTGCCTTGCCAAAGATGACGAGAAACCACAATTTTTCGATTGGCCAACAGTTGATTGACAATAAAGTGCTAACAGGACACATTGAGATTCCAGGAGCGGTATCGAAGCCGAGCTGAGGCGGATCTGCATCTGGTCACTTGCACTGTCGATTTCAAGTCGATGCCCCTCAAGATGTGCGCAATAAATCTCGAGTAACTTGATCCTTCGACAGCTCAAAATTCTCCCCAAGGTACTACATTGTCTTGGACTTACAAGCGAGCTCGAAGTTCAGAGAGGCCGCTACCATATTTCAGACATCGAGAACGGTAAAACTGAGCTGGAATTGGACAAGTCAAAGGAGATTTTTGCCACTGTGGATGTGTCTCTCGAAAATGGGCCCAAGCGACTAGCGGTGGTGGGATCCTCATTGACTGGTCAAACTCTATTGAGGTAACTATGGAGAACTTCTTCAGCACCAAACCCTGGCAGCAGCCAGTGCCAAAGATGTCTTTGACAGTTGCAGAGCTTGGTTACCTGACGAGATTAGAGTGAAGAGTCCAGTTTTCATGCTTCTTTCTCAAGTCATTGTGCGGATGAACTGGCCTGGGTCACAACATAAGTGATTATTTTCTAATGTTAGAGACCTGGTGACTTGAGATGGAGGCAAGCAGCACTGTAAACCTGTTGGTCAGACCCTAACAGCCTGACGTGACCATCTCAGGGTACTCAAGTCTAAGGAGTCCAGATACCCACCACATCTCTAAAGCCGCCAGATTCCACCAGCTTGAGGTCCGGCTGTGATGAGGCTGTCGATTTTTATCAGTGGGTAAGCATCTTCAATCACCTCAAGCTGAGACTGTTTAGAAAAGAAACTGGCTGTTACGTATAAAGCAATCCAGCCGCGCTTGAGTCTTGCAACTGTTCGAGCAATAGCCACACCGTTAGTCGGTTTATCTGAGCTTCGCACTTAGCTTGGCCTAAAACAACCACGTCAACCGAGGCAAAACCGGAGCCAAGTCTGACTTCCCAACAAAATCAACTCCACCGTCACCACTTCCGCGAGTAACCCAACCCTCTGTGTAGCCGCCTGGTTGACGTGGCTCATCACGACAATGATCGTAGCAGTCAGCATGCCCGCCGTTTGCCGCAAAAGAGTAGATCTCACTTAGGCACTTGTCTTCCCGCGAACCCGGCTGGCCTTGGGTTTCAACGCTCAACTTTGGCTAGTGATGCTCTTCTTCTACTGACTCACTGCTGGTTTCACTTTTACCCATTGCCTCCAAGAGACTGGAGCGTGCCTCAAGCGTCTCCTTGTTTGATCTCTCTCTCTGGTGGATCGGCGATCGTTGATCCACTGCCAATCGATTTCCTCATCCTCGTCACTGACAGCCTGAGGACAGCGAAGGAGAAAACATAATTGTGAAATAGCCCAACCCTGGGTTGTACTGCTACCACCAGCGCCAATAACGCGAATCCTTGAAACTTATTACTTAGACCGACTTCTGATTGCAACTCGCTCGAAAAACACAAGCGGCGATGCAGCTGCTCTAACTTCAGCGTCACCCGCGCTGGCTAATTTTCCGCAACACTTTGTTGCCCGGTGCGAGAGCTGGATTACCTGGTTTTAGCGTCCCTGAAGTAGCGAACATACCCAAGATCTGGTTCAAAGATGTCGTGCCATGGATTCCACTCGAGCCTCTTGAGTGAGGTGAACTAGAGATCAAGATTGCTGGGTATGATGTCAATTTTCCTTTGGGGAGCAATCTGCGAAATGCCTTTTCAAGCAGTGGCAAAGCGCTTCCGTCGAGGGCTGTTTGAAAAAGAAATTGGGGAAGTCCGTCGACAAACTGCTTGGTCGTATTTCCTCTCACCCTGGTATCGATAGACGACCCTGACCTCACGACCCCATGTGAAGATCGTAGCTGTAGCCCCAGACAATGTCCCTGATGCAATGTAGCTTGTCCCATGGATAGCGGGGGAACTAATTCTGCAAGCTTCGGCAGCTTTGTGGCCGAGCGTGACTGGCAGCAGTTTCACACCCAGAAAACCCGGCTAAAAGCATTTCCTATTGAGTCTGCCGAGCTACTCGAGTGTTTCCAGTGGAACTCTGAGGCGGATGAGGAAACCAGAGGACAAACCGATGTTCTGACCTACTGCCTATTGTTGACAGGTATTAATTTTGATGTGCAAGAGATTGTCGAGAGGCTTGAATGAACGCTGCTATCCGGTAGAAAAATCTCGCGGTAAAAGCGATAAGTGGCGACCAGCTATAAGATCGCGCGCCTGCCCTTTGATGGTGATGCCATCAACACTAAAAAAAACAGACGAAGTCCACAGCAACTGGCCCGTCGTCTACAATGATCAGTGGTTCAAACGAAATCTACATAGGTGAGACCGTGAATGCTGGCGCTCGCTTGCAGCAGCACCTCAACACCACAATGTAAAGCATTTAGAGCGCGTGCAGATAACTCTGAAACGAGGAAGTTCATCATCTGTTTGCCCAGACCTTGAGTCCACTTCTGATTCGCTACTTCGCAGCCGATGAGAAGTTCAAGGTTTTTAAACGGCAACCAAGGAATCACTGAGGCCGACTACTTCCAGCGCGAGAATGTACCGTAAGAGCTTTGATGAGCTATTTGAAGAGCTCTTACCAAGGTGGCTGGCTGACCCGAAGAGTTCCTGAGCTAGTGAACAGCAACCCAGCCTAAGTATTCGCCCTTCAAAGCACTCAACACCGACCAGGCTGTTGCTTTGAGGGCATTTTGGAGAGGCTCGTGGGCAACTTGAGGGAGTCAACCTCTGCCGAGCTGGTAGTTCAGGGTGACCCGCACTGGTAAGACCATTGTCGCTATCTACCCGGTCAAACTGCTTTCGACATTGCCCTTCACCCGCCAGGGATGAAGTTGCAGGGCAGGACTCAGGTTCAGCGAATACTTCACGCAGTTCAATAAGGACCCGCTCTCCGCCTTCGCATCGGTTTGGTGATTCCGCGTCGCTGCGCAAACAGTTCAGATGTTCTGCTACATCCCGGGTTGAATAAAAACATGATCCTCAGCCCCTTGATGTTGGCAAAGACGTGAACTACTGGGACCTGCTCTCATTGCGCTATGAGGTTCACCGATTGGGCATTAGAGCAAATCAGCCCTCAGGCATGCAGAACTCAATTTAGACAGATCAACGAGAGGCTTGGTGAGGATCGCTCTGACCTGACGCAACTGGATTGGATATGTAAGCAAAGCCGAAATCAACTCTGTTGGACGACTCGGCTCAAAGCATTAGGCCGGCAGACCTGCCTAAGGAGCAAGTTGGACGGCATCAAATGCCGATGAAACTGGCAGCCTGTTCAGGTTGACGTCACAAATGCGAGTAAATGGTGGCCAGGACTACATCGACTTTGTTCAGGAAGCTGCTCTCAGACAACCTGTCCCCACTGGGTTCGGCTCCTAAGTGACCTGCGCTCTTCGACAGCTTTGCTTGAGTTTCCTGATATTTGATTTGCAAAGCAGCCGCGGAGCACGGCCTTGCAAGGTTGCGCCTCTGCCACTCCTGGGAGTGGGTGGGTAAAGATGACAAGAGTCGCTATGACATTGAGCTTGAAGGCTGTAGTTTCACTGGAACCGAACTGCGCATTGACTGGGTGAGTCAGGGACCTCAGCAGATGAGGTTGGCAGTATCCACACAATTCAGGGCTACGACCTGAACTATGCCGGTGTGATAATCGGATCAGACTTGGGCTTTGACGAGGAAACTCAGCGAATCACTTTCCAGCGCGGAGAACTACTACGACAAAAAAAAGGTCGAGAGAACAATGACCGCCTTGGTATCAAGATTCAGATAAGAGATCCGTCACGACGTCTCAACATCTGCAGGGTTCTTCAACCTGAGGCATCAAGGGAACTTAAGATATACGTCCATGAATGCTGCACAGAAGCATTGGCCTGGCTGTTCAGGCACTAGCTAGAACATAAAGGAGCTGATGCTCTCCCGATGGTGCATTCAAGAAAGCCACTGTGTTAGGGACTGAGTTTTTGTCTTCAGCTAAATCCATTCTGTTGCTACGGAAAACAAGTGAAACAATCAAAATGGCTTTTACAAGGGGTGAATTTCTCTAACTCGGCCCGAATGGACTATCTGTTTTACAGCTTAACTGGATACGTTGTTTAACTTTTCACTTTTCCAAGCACGTCGTGATTGTTCTAAAACTGACTTATTGGCCCTCGGGCACCCCTTTGCTCACCTGTTGTCCCTGATTCCTTTTTGCCTCAGCCCTCAGAAGTGCTGTTTTGATTCGGATAGGCAAAAAGCGGCAGTGGCCCTGGTCAAAAGCTAAGCCTGTCCAGTTATCTTTCTGGGTGGAGTAATTGAGAGACTGAAGAGCGTGCTGGTACTTATCTGAGAGTGCCAATCTAGTTTCCACATTAAGAGCTGCCTTCGCCAATAAGCCAGGTTGTCCAGATATCAGCAAGCTTGACCGCTCTGGCAACTGCATCGGCTTCATAGTTGCGTAGTAGTTGTCTGTGGGGATATCTTTGGTTTTAGTGAGCTGCCACGGTGGCACAACTCAGAGTTTAAACCCCAGTTTGCAGTCTTCAGCTGTTACTTGTCTGTAGAAGTAATCTTCACTGTCTTCAAGGACGTCGTAGCCAGGCAGCCTGATAACCGATCATCCGATCGTCCTCACCAAAGGCCTCAGCGGCTAGCGATAACTCGCTATTAGCGTAAACCTGCGGGGATGTTCCAGTGCAAGGGAATCCGAGCTTGTCTTGCTGACTACGCACTGCGGCTGAAATGAGGGCGGCAAGTGCCAATCTGGCTGACCTCAGGCAGATGTCCTGGCAATAGACCTGCGGTGATCACCTTGACTCGAGAAGCTTTATGGCTGCAAGCCAAGTGTCCTTCATTATCCTTTCGTGGGGCAAGGAAGGTGCCGGAGCTGATGATACGCGCAACCTGTCGTAAATCAAGTCGCCTTCTTGAGAAACACAAAGGGTAGTACTGTAGACCTGCCAGGCCCTCTAGGACAAGTTGCTTTACCCACTCTTCGCATGCTGCCCCCTTTGTTCAAATTTAAATGTCAGAAACTAGCGGTCCAGTCTCAATACAACCTGCCAGTACTCGCTTTGGCCTGACAAAATCTGCAGCTGATCAGCGCCCGAGCCGATAGTCGGCTCAGCCAGCGTGCCTTGTTACGGCTAAAACAGTTGAAGGCTTAGGGTCATGTGGAACAGGGTGTGCACCCCGGGCTTTGCCGCATCAACTAGAGATTTGACCACCTAAAGGAACGCCTTCTGATCAGTCATCCACCCAAGCAGAAACTTTGGAACATCGCCGAGAGCCATGGGGTGGACGCATTCAGACTCAATGTCATCACACTTGAACTCAAAACCGTTTGGACCTGGTCATGAGATCTGGCTGAATCGTGCTTCCCCAGGCCTACGATATAAAAGAATGAAACCTCAGGTTCATCGCTCTCCTATCCTTGTCTCATTGGTGTCGCAGTCTGGCTCCATGCTTTGAACATCTGTATTTGCCCTTTCAACCCTGCCCTCTGGGTCCAGTGGAGGAGGCACGGTCAGAAAAAGGTCTGGCCTGATCTTCAATTGATCTCAACTAGGAACGAGGCCAGGTTGAAGTTGGCGAGCATTGGAGGGTTGAAACTCAACAGCTTTCCAATAGAGCATCTCTGCCAGAAACAACTCTCCGTCGCGACGGTAAAATGTCTGCCAGCTCAGATGGCAATCGAGTCCCTTGGGTTTATCTGAATAGCTGATTCAGAGCTTTAGGGCCCGCGACATCGTCGCGGAGGGTCTGCACAGACCGGCCAGGGTTCACCATTGCCTCAGTGCACGGGCTTTATACGCAGCGAGCGCCGGTACCAGGTCTCGCCAGCGCTTCATGACTGGTTCACATAGAGGTAGCCAAGGTTGAACATGGCAAATGCAAAGTCATAGAAGGGAAAGACTGCCGCTTTCAGGTAGAGGTTCTCGGCTTCTTCGAGCCGGCCAGATTTGTCAATAATGACTTCAGGTTGGTAATCGAGGCAAAGTCATTTGGGTCAAGTTGAAGTGCCATCTGGATAGGTGTTCTCGGCCATATCTGATCTGCCGGATTCAACAAGGGCCACAATTGCAATCCTTCATAAAGTTGGAACCTGCGAGTTCATTTTTTGGGAATATTCATGTCTAACCCCCTCACCAAAATATAAGCCGTAAGTAACGACATCATTGAAATAGCTGTCTCTGGGGGACTGATTGCTCTAATTCAGGGGTTAATCTGTAATTCCCCCTCGTCCTCATTCCAATCCGCTTCCTCGTCAAAACCACTTCCGTACTAAATTCCTGGGGTATAGCGGTGTTTGCGAGTAGCCGTAAGGGCCTGAGTGATAGTCACCCCGTTCATGGTGGTGTCAGGTCTTGACTGTGGTCTTCAATCACCGGCGGGATGCTTGGTTGAAGATCTCTTTGAAACACTTTGCTAAGACGGTCCTGACCTGTGGTGAAGTCCTTTGCGGGATTGACTTTGTTTTTGGCCTGTTGAGTTCATAAACCCACCCCTAAGTTCCGACTCGCCCCCGAGATTTCTTTAGCCAGCACTGGGGTGGGACATCTTTGTCTGAGGGTTGGACTAGGCTGAAGGCTGAGTAGGGGGTTTTATGAAGATTGGTCGGCTGCTGTTTTTGAGTCTGTTGCTGGCTTTTTTGGTGTCTTGGGTTTCGCCTCTGAATAGAGGGAATTGCTTTCATTGTGGCGACGACTCATTGTGGTTTGACCTTTGCCAGGCACTTTTTCAAAGAGCTACGGCGTCCAAAGTGAATCTGAAACCAACAAGTTTTTTGCAATAGCACTCGAGAAGCCGAGTGGAAGAGCCGCTCAAACTTCTGTTAGCGCCCATATTGCCCCAGGGTGCAAGTAGCTTCCTTGATAACTGAAGAACAGGGGGAAACAAATGAAAAGACTTAGTTTGTCGCGATGATTCTTTCTATTGGCGGAGCAGCTGCGTAATGGTGGAGGTGACTGACCATTTCTGTACCTTCTAAGGCAAGAGATTCCTGGAACCAGAGCAGTAACTGGGTGAGTCTTATTCATTCAATGCCGGTGAAAGTGTTTGCCACACCTGCCCTGCAGGTAGTGGCCGTGGGGTTGAATCTAACCTCGCCACCAAGGTGAAGTCTTATTACTGCCTAAAGACTTGGCAGCACTGATACCACCAAGGTTTGGGCTGAATACAACAGACAGGTTGAAGCAGCCAGGGCTGCTGCGGAGGCAGAATCGAGAGCTTGGAACGAAGCAACCTCCTGAGCAAAGTGTGTCTCCTATGGCCCAATCACTGATCCTGATGGTGGGGTGTCCCAGGGGGAGTCTGTGCCAACCCGGTTGCAGTTCCGGAAGGCGAGGAAATCAGATCCAAGATGCTGAAGCAGTAACTGAAGATGATGTTTGGAAGAAGCAGGGCGTTTACCACCCAGCCTGAAGGGTTCCTGCGCGGGGAGAATCTACCTCAAAGGCACCTAATGGATCTGGTTACCCATTTACCCAGGTTCTTGAAGGTCATCTCTGAACTCAAGTCTGGGTTGCCCATCTGGTTTCCAGGCTGCAAACGGACTAATCGCAGATGCGAAGAGTAAAAAGCAGTACACGGAATGTTGGCCTCAGAATGCTTGGACTGCTTATCAACTGGGTGGTGAGGCTTGGAGTCTTTTCAAAGCAACCGGAGGCAGCTATGACCCAGGCGTCGAGGTGGACCGCAGGGCAAAAGTGGACCTACTGGTTTCTAAAGCCAAGGCGGTTTCCGAAGCCGCTGCTCTGAGCACGCCGGGCATCGAAAGATGCAGTAGCTGGGCGGGCTTTGGCGAATCCGGTCGCGAGTGCTCCTACGTGTTTGTTGACCCTGCGACAAAAGAGCAGACCGTAACCTCTGAATCCGAAACTGACTCTGAAGAAGCCGTCAGCGAGGGTGAAACCGACAACGAACAAGCCGAACCGGTTCCAGCGATTGCCGTGGGCTTGGATTCGGTCGCCATAGAAGGAACCTCGATCCAGGTGGCAAGAACTGCGCTTGCTGTTACACCTGATGAGACTGAGGCAACTGCCATTTCAGAACTAGCCGATGGTTTTACCAAGGTCAGGACGGTGCAGCGAACACTGCTTCAGTCCTTCCCACGCGATCCTGAGCTCAGTTACAAAGTCACCAGCTTGACCAAGGACGTTTGCCTTGCATCAAGTTGGAGAGTGAGAATCACAGATCCTGGACTGTGCCTGGTGAACATCGAGATCACGGACTCTGAGGGGAATAGCTACGACATCATCAAGCGAATGCGTAGAAGCTTCTAGTGGCTAAAAAAGGCTTTGGGACTGCGTTCCTAGCCTTCTTGGGAACTCTAATAGTTTCCTCTATAAAGGAGCATCAGAAGAACAAGGCCAAGTTAGAGGCCGACTATAAACGTGCTTACCAGAACGAGAAGAAGAACTTTGACAGCGAGCAGGCAGAGTTTGATGCCTACGTGCTCAGCCTGCCAGTTCTAAAGGGCGATGACTCATTTTCGGTTGCAACAGATCTTGATGCAGCAGACACTTTTGCACTAAAGGCCTTTACCGTGCACCTAGATGTTATGCATGAGAAAGGCCAGCCAGTTTGGGTGGTCATCTACCACACCGGCGATAGCGAGCCCGCTGGAGAAAAGCTTTCGTTGCAGATAAGCGATGCCGACATGGGTTACGTCGCCCAATCTGAAGAGCAAACCTTAATCCCGGTTGTACAGGCAGGTGGTGACTTGGTTCGATGTGCGGGGATGTTGTCAAAAGCCGGAGATGGTCATCAGCTTTGGTTGGATATCGCGATGCCTCCCGAGCTAATCAGGTAGAAACTAGGAATGCCCCAACCTATTGGTCGGGGCATCTCCTTACGAGGAGGGTTTTGAACCTGTGACCCGTTCGACTTGATCACTAACCTCACGTTAGGTGAGAAGCCTGAGTGTTGGCTTTGAGGATTGGGTTGTTTGGCT
This sequence comes from Aquiluna sp., assembly GCA_018402615.1. The sequence goes on along the minus strand of JAGYIH010000013.1, from coordinate 1,927 downwards.
GCGAATAACCCAAGACAAGCCTCTTCTTGCCCTACCCAATAGACACGGCCGCCTTAGCTGAGCGACAAGCGCGCCAGGACTGATTACCCGGCAACTGGTTGCTTTTTGTGCAACTGGGGCCAAGGGCATTTATGGGTCTGCTGACCGGTGGTCTTTGGGGCTAGAGCGGGTTGCCATAATCTAAACAGGGAAAAGGCTTTAGCCAGAGATTTGCAAGTTGAAGGGAAGATGGCAGCGTGGCAAGAAATCAGCGCTTGAATCAAATTCTGGAGTTTGTCTCCAAGCACGGTTCAATGGATGTCGATACTGCCAGCGCAATGCTCGGGATCTCGGTGGCAACGGTTCGCAGAGACTTTGATGAGCTGGATAGTCGTCAGCTTGCAATCAGAACTCACGGTGGTATTGGGGCGGTGGGAAAGGCATATGAGCTTCCGATTCGCTACCGAACCGCAAGGGCATCGCTGGGCAAGGTAAAGATTGCGAAGGCCGCGGCGGCACTGGTTCAGCGTGATTTTAGGATTGGCCTTAATGGCGGCACCACCACAACCGCCCTGGCTCGAGAACTAACGGCTGACCCCAGAATCAATACCGAAGATGGCGAGATTGGCCTGACCGTTGTGACCAACGCGGTGAACATCGCTGCCGAGATGGTGGTTAAGCAATACATAAAGATTGTGGTGACCGGCGGTGTTGCAAGGCCGCAGTCCTATGAGCTAGTTGGTAGCCATGCCGAGGCAGTTCTTGATGGACTGGCTCTGGACATCGCATTTCTAGGTGTAAATGCAATTGACAGCGCATTGGGGGCAATGACCAGCCATGAGGGCGAAGCACATATTGCTTCCCTCATGGCTAGCACCGCCAAGCGCACCATCATCTTGGCCACTACCGACAAGCTTGAGACACAGGCCTTTGCCCGAATCTGCAGGCCCGAAGAGATATCCGCTGTCATGGTGGACGAACCGGTTTCTAGAGAGCTTGAGAGAAAATATTCCAGTGCCGGGATCGAGCTCATAGTCTGCGAATAAGGGCGATTTCTCTCTTTTTTGCACTTTTTTGCACTTTTTAGCGATAATTACGTTAAGAAACACCAAAAGAATTGGATCGAATGAATAATTTTGCCGCAGCAGAGATTCAAAGCCAGCCAGAAATTTGGCAGCAGGTTATTGCGATGCATCCATCGGTTGCCTCCTTACTACCGCAACGAGGTGAGCGGGTTGCCTTCGTTGGCTGTGGCACCAGCTGGTTCATGTCGATGGCCTCGGCCTCGCTTTTAGAGTCAAGGGGCTTTGGGGAAGCCGATGGCTTCACGGCAAATGAGTTTCCATACGGTCGAAAATACGACCGGGTCATTGCGATTACTAGGTCTGGCACCACAACCGAGGTGATTGAGTTTCTAAAAAAGTTCAAGGGTGCCCCAACTGTTGTGATCACCGGAGTAATTGACAGCCCGGCCGCACAGCTTGCAGACCACGTCATTAACTTTGATTTTGCGGACGAAAAGTCTGTGCTGCAGACTCGCTACGCAACCTCGGTGCTGGCGCTGATGCGCACTCACTTGGGTGAGGACCTAAGCCCTGCGATTGCCGATGCTCGCAAGATGCTGGAGCTAGAACTAAACCCGGAACTGGTCAAGATTGAACAGATTAGCTTTTTGGGAAACGGCTGGACTGTTGCTTTGGCTCAGGAGGCTGCCCTAAAAACCAGGGAATCCTCACAGTTCTGGGCAGAGGCCTACCCGGCCATGGACTACCGGCACGGACCAATTTCAATAGCCCAAAAGGGACGAGCTGTCTGGATGCTGGGGTCTTGGCCAGAGGGCCTAGAGCGCGATGTTAGAAACTCCGGGGCACTGGTTATTGGTTATGACGCTGACCCACTTGCGCAGTTGGTTTTGGTGCAGCGCTATGCCCTAGCAATCGCTGCTTCC
>JAGYIH010000128.1 GCA_018402615.1 Aquiluna sp. | reverse complement strand
ATCGCGGTCATAGAGTCGCACACCACGCTACGATCGAAATCGCCCTCTACTCGCTGCAGAACGAACTCAAACAACTCATTCACCGTTTGGCTGACCAGAGCCCTATTAAGCGTGAGCTGAAGTTCCTCATGCACGCCAAACACGCGAAGTTCCTCGGCTAGCGTTCGCAGGAAGAGCGGGTTTGTGGCTAAAGGGTGACGCTGCACTTGCTTGACCATCTGCTGAGACAGCTTTTTGTTAAATCGCGCCAAGTAGGTGTTCAGCAGGGTTGCGCTCTGTGCCTTGGTCAGCGGACGTACCGTGATCGCTTTCCACTTCGAGGGTTTGTCCGGCCCTGGGAGTGCCTCGGTCTTGCCCTTGAGTGCGTCATGAACCGGTCCTGGAAGGCAAGAGACAACCACGGTGATGCCTCGGGGCAAGAAGGCCGGCCACCACCTGAGGTCCTGCTGGTTGGTCAGGCTGTTGAAGGAATCGAGCACAAAGACAAACCTAGTCCTGCGATTACGAGCCCAAGCGCTGGCCGTGGCAAGCCAGAGTGGCAGGCTATCCATGAGCTTTTGCGGGTCGCCCGGTATCTCCTCGTTGCTACCCGTGGCGCGCTGAATGAACTCAAGTAGCCTTCGCACCAGTGCATGGGGGTCTGCGGCATCTGCGCTCGCGCCTAGGTAATGCTCATGCACCAGATGCCTGCGGTAGCGCTTTCGGTAGGAATCGAAGAAGTTGGCCAGCATCGCGCTCTTGCCGCCACCCGAAGCACCTTCGATTACGATACGGGGCTCTTCGTCACCAAGCAGTTTCTGCAGTGCGGCCTGATATCTCTCCCCGCCCAGGTACAACCGTCTTCTCGGTGAGGCATAGGCCTCGTGGCGCATGACCTCGCGCTCAAAGGCATCGGGAACTGAGGAGGCGGGGAACTCGGCGTCCAGCAGCTTCCGAAGATCTCGCTCAACACGTTTGGCCAGCGCCTCGGGGTTTGCGTAAGAGGTGACCGGTAGGCCGCGCTCAAGGAT
>JAGYIH010000127.1 GCA_018402615.1 Aquiluna sp. | reverse complement strand
TGAAGATGATCGAGAAGTTTTCGTTTTCACCAAATGGAACACTCAGCGCATTTTCCAAAAGAATTTCCAGACCCAGAATCATCGCCAGTCCAGGCAGGCCAATTGGCAACCAGCGCCACAGTGTTCTAGACACCGGCAGCTTGTCCTTCACAAAATCCAACAGGGTTGGAATCATGAACATCGCGGCAGCAATCCAAACCACCAGCCCAAGACCCATGAACGCGCTTGCGACAAAGACATAGAAGAAGTACTTCAATACCAGCGAGGTCACCACCTGAGCACGAGGCGGCTCCGGAACAGTGTCTGGCGCCAAGGCATCCATGCGGTGCGGGAAGTTCCGAGCGGCCAAGTCCTCCAAGAGAATCCTCAGCGCAATCGCAATGGTTGCCAGCATCTGGAAGGTAGCAACGTGGTTGGCCGCCGGCACTGTCAGACCAGTGAGGGCTGGCAGTGCGCGGAATACCAATCCGGCTACCCAACCACCCATTAGCGAAGCAAAAGCGATGTCCCCGATTCGAGAGACCAGACCATCAACACCAGGAATTGGCTTGTGTCTAAAGTTTCGAATTGACCTTGCAATCAAGATCGGTCCGAAGCCTGCGACTGCGGTGCCGGCCAGCATTCTCCAGTCCTCAAGGCTTGTCGGATCCACCAGCGGCAAAGACCCCAGGATGAATACCGAAATACCAACAACACCCGCAAATGAATCAAACAGACCGATCAAACCAATTGCCAAGAACAGCGGCACCGGTGGGTGCAACAGGGTGCCAGCGTTTTCCTGAAGACCCAGGACAGCAAACACCACCGCGGCAACCAAATGAAGCACCGATACCGAACCAAGCATGGCTCTGAGGTAAATGCCGTCGTTCAAAAGCTTTGACAAAAGCGGTGAGAACCTGGCGGTTCTTCTAGTCCAATTGCGTGTCGGCTTGTCTAAGAAAATAAGCGCGGCCAAGGACCAGGCCCCAAGGTTATCTCCCCTGCCCGGCGGTTCACCAGTGAAGGTGTCAAGATCGAAACCAGCC
>JAGYIH010000126.1 GCA_018402615.1 Aquiluna sp. | reverse complement strand
CAGGTTGTCGCTGAGCGCTGCGGAGTCAGACCACTGGTGGTTGAGACCAAGGAGGATGGTGAAGCCACCGACTGGCACCAGCTTTCCCGCAAGCACATCATTGAAACGGATTTGAACAAGAAGGTTGTGACAGTGCTTGGCGGCAAGCTCACCGATTGCCTAAATGTTGGCGAAGAGGTAATTGCCGAGATCAAAAAGCTTGGTCTAAACCCCTCCGAACCTGGACTCTGGTTTGGCGAAGGGTCGCAGGTTAGAAAACTTGAATTCTTTGGCGTCGTGAGGTCTTTGGTTCCAGAAGATCAGGCAGAACGAATCGCGGAAGGGCTCTGGCGCCGTCACGGTGAGAAGGCCTTTGAGTTTCTATCTGACAACTTGACTGAGGTAATACCCGGTCTTGGCATCATCGAGGCCGAGATCAGGCACGTTGCCAGGCACGAGATGGTGCAAACCCGAGAAGATCTGATTCGTCGCAGACTCCCCATTGCAATGGCGAGAAGCGAGAAAGAGCTGAAGCAAAACCAGAAGCTCGAGGCACTATTCGTGGAGCTGGGTCTGAACTAGCGGTTCTTGATTCTTTGACGGCCATTCAACTATCAGCATCGCGGTGAGCATCATGCCGCCGCCAACCACAATCGCAAGGGTCAAAGGCTCCTGACCCATACCAATTGCCAACACCGCGGTCCAAATAACCTCACTGGTAATCAAAAGTGCGACGCGAGCTGGGTCCAACAGGGTCTGAGCCCAGGTCTGAATCCAGAACGCCATCACGGTTGACAAAAGGGCTGTGAACAAGATGGCAAACCAGACCTCAAAGTTTGGTGGTGGTTGGTAGCCATCAACTATTGCAAAGCCCCAGGTCACAAGTGCAACTGCGGCGATCTGCAGCATCGCGAACCGATATGAGTTTCTGCCCTGCCCAAATTTTCCAAGCAGCAGAATGTGGACCGCATACAAAACCGCGCAAACCACCAGCCAAATTTGCCCAACCTGAAACTCCACGCTCTGCGCAGCGCCAGAAAATATCGC
>JAGYIH010000125.1 GCA_018402615.1 Aquiluna sp. | reverse complement strand
CGGCGGTTCCGCCACAGTCGTTGTGAGGGATGGCGTCGTCTCCGTGGCCTGGCAACCCGGGAGCGGCGATGCCACCGCGCAGCTGCTTCAGCACGCGATCGGCCTCCTGCGCCAAGGCAACACTTCCAGTGCCGAGCCCATCCTCCGCGCCCTGCTCGCCCAAGATGCCCGCAATGCCGACGCGCTCTTCAATCTCGGCATGATGCTCAGCGATCAAGGCCGCCTCGTCCAAGCTGTCGAGACCCTTCAGGAATTCCCCAACTTCCATCCAGCGCACAGCGAAGGCTGGACGGCCCTCGGAGTCGCCCACGCCCGCTTGAACGCGATTCCCGAGGCCGTGAAGGCGCTCGAACGAGCCATCGAAATCGATCCCGCCAACGCCCACGCCCTGCGAAACCTCGCCGCCATCCACGGCAAGGAATCTCCCGCTCTGGCTTTGCCATTGATGCAAGAAGCCGCGCGCCTTCTGCCCGACGACCAGCGTTCCCAGTATGGCTTGGCCCAGTGCCTCCTCCAAATCGGTTTCATCGAAGAAGCCGACCCGCTCTTGGTGAAGACTATTTCCCTCGACCCCCTCAGCGAGATCGCCGAACTCGCCCGCACCGAGCGCTCACGCATCGCCCAAGCCAACCTGCGAGCAAACGCAGGCGGCGGCACACGGCCCGACGCCGTATTCTTCTGCCTCGACGCCCTGCAGAAATTCCAAACCCTCGGCGAAGAGCAAACAAAAACGATCACCTTCGAAATCGCCATGCTCGGCCGCGAAGGCTTGGACATTAACGACCCCTCAAAAAAATACACCCTCCGCAGCCTGCCTGGCCAATTTTCCGGCCTCCATCTGGTCTCGCTCCTGTATACGGGAATGCAAAAGATCGCCCCAAACACAGACGCCGGAATCGATTTGTCGCGAGAACTCGCCGAGGCGAAAGCTCTGCTCTCCGATCAATGCAACCCGCCGCAAAACTGAATGAATTCGAAGTCCACCATGCCTAGCCCTAAATCACGAAGCCCAGTGAACCAACGAGGTGA
>JAGYIH010000124.1 GCA_018402615.1 Aquiluna sp. | reverse complement strand
AGAGGTCGAGACCAAAGAGGAAATCGCCGCTACCGCGTCGATCTCTGCGGCTGACCCCGCCATTGGTGCGCTGATTGCGGAAGCAATCGACAAGGTGGGCAAGGAAGGTGTGGTGACTGTTGAAGAGTCCAACACCTTCGGCACCACCCTGGAGCTCACCGAGGGTATGCGCTTTGACAAGGGATACCTCTCCGCCTACTTCGTGACCGACCCCGATCGTCAGGAAGCGGTCTTCGAAGACCCCTACATCCTGATCGCGAACCAGAAGATCTCCGCAATCAAGGACCTTCTGCCCATCGTGGACAAGGTCATTCAGTCCGGCAAGCAGCTGCTGATCATTGCCGAGGACGTGGAGGGTGAAGCACTCGCCACTCTCGTCGTCAACAAGATCCGCGGAATCTTCAAGTCCGTGGCTGTCAAGGCCCCCGGCTTCGGAGATCGCCGCAAGGCAATGCTCCAGGACATCGCCATCCTCACCGGTGGTCAGGTCATCTCGGAAGAGGTGGGTCTGAAGCTTGAGAACATCGAGCTCGACATGCTGGGACGCGCACGCAAGGTTGTCGTCACCAAGGACGAGACCACCATTGTGGAGGGTGCCGGCGAGTCCGACGCCATCGCTGGTCGCGTGAAGCAGATTCGCCAGGAGATTGAGAACACTGACTCCGACTACGACCGCGAGAAGCTCCAGGAGCGTCTCGCCAAGTTGGCCGGTGGTGTTGCCGTCATCAAGGCTGGTGCCGCTACCGAGGTTGAACTCAAGGAGCGCAAGCACCGTATTGAGGACGCCGTGCGTAACGCCAAAGCTGCCGTGGAAGAGGGAATCGTCGCCGGTGGTGGCGTTGCCCTGATTCAGGCTGGCGCAGCGGTGTTCGACAAGCTGAAGCTGGAAGGCGACGAAGCAACCGGGGCGAACATCGTCCGCGTTGCCATCGATGCACCGTTGAAGCAGATCGCCATCAACGCGGGACACGAGCCCGGTGTTGTTGCCGAGCACGTCCGCGGATTGAAGGTCGGCTGGGGTCTCAACGCTGCCACCGGTGAGTATGTTGACATGCTCGCTGCCGGTATCGCAGACCCC
>JAGYIH010000123.1 GCA_018402615.1 Aquiluna sp. | reverse complement strand
AGATCAGTGCCAGGATTATTAGCAGCAACCCCCCGCTGATTGAAATCAGGGCCGAAGCAAAGCCGTCACCCATGCGAAATCCAAGCTCGCCATTTATTCGAGCTTGGATTGAGTTGAAGGAAGCAATTAGCACCGCAAGTGCAACAAACAGTGCCGTGCCAAACCTTTTAGTTTTCACACTAACCCCAGTAAATCGGGCGAACTAAAACTGAGACCTTCTCACCTTTGGGGTGGCCTCAAAGTCTGCTGTAAAGCCAGCCGAGGAGATTCCGGCTATGGCAACCAACTCGTCATTGTCCGGGGTGTCCCCAGAGACCCCAACCGCACCAACAACGTCTGCGCCACTCACAATCAAAACTCCGCCAGGCATCGGCACAACCTTGCCCTGACTCACCGAATAGAGAGCGTTGAAGAAGGTGGGCATAATCTCACTGCGACGGTTCAACTCTCGAGATGGCAAGCCCATCCCAATGGCTCCCCATGCCTTGCTGAATGCAATGTCTGGTCGCACCAGTCCAGAGCCATCCTCACGAGCCATGGCCTTGAGGGTTCCGCTGGCATCCAAAACCGAAACCGTCATCGGCTCAAGGTTGAGTTTGCGGCACTCGGCAATCGTGCCAGCGACAATGGCCTGGGCCTGGTCGAGAGTTAGCTGGGTCATTTTCGATCTCTTTCCTGAGGAGTTTTCTTGCGGTCAATATTTGCCATGTCCGCCAACACAGCGTAGACCGAGGAGGTGTCGGAATCTCCCCAGCCGTGAGCTAGAGCTGCTGTGTAAATCGGGGTGGTGCTATTCAAAACAGGAATTGGAGCTCCGAGTTTGCGTGCGTAGTCACCGATCAGGGCAACGTCCTTCATGAAGACTCCAACGTTCATTCCGGGCTCCCCATAGGTTCCATTTGCCATCATTGGGCCACGAACCTCAAGCATCCTTGAACCGCCAGCTCCGTCAGAAACAACCTCGACAGTCTTGGCCAAATCCAAACCAGCCTTCTGGGCCAACACCAACGCCTCGGCGGTTGCAACGTTGTTCACAGCTACAAGCAAGTTTGCAATGTATTTCATCTTGCTGCCCATGCCGAAGGCACCAAGGTCGTAGGTCTTTCTGTTGAAGCCATCCAGCACGTCCTGGATGCTTTCA
>JAGYIH010000122.1 GCA_018402615.1 Aquiluna sp. | reverse complement strand
CAGCACACCGTTTGCGATCCACCGCTCCATCGAACGCCGACGCGAACGGCTGGAAGCCCGGCTCAAGGAAGAGCGCCTGCTGTGCAAGGCCGCCAAGCGGGGGACAGCCTTCAGGTGAAGCAGACCCTGGCATCAATGGACTTCGAGGACATCGACGACCTGTACGACGAAGACACCGCCGCCGAAATCGAAGACACCGAGAACCAGTTCATCGATAACGCCACGTCAGCCCAGACCCTGGCGGAGCCGGAACACGAGATCACCGTGCTCAAGGATCTGGAGGTGCTGGGCAAGAACGTGGTCAACTCCGGCACCGATGCCAAGTGGCAGCCCCCTTAGTCGCTCGACTGTTTTATTAATTCCCTTCACGGTCCCTCCAGCTAGGCCTTCCTTCTTCTTTGCTTCGATCAGAGCGTCCCAGGTTTTGCCGCGCTTATGAATCGTGGGAGGTGGAGGCTCCGCTGTCCCTTCAGCTTTTGCTGTCGAAAGCTTGTCTATGTGTTCGCTGATAAGACTCATGAGCACCAACATTATTGTTTGAAGACTTGTTCGTCTGGGTTGTAGCCCTGATCGAGGCAGAGTCGTTTAACTTTTCTTTCTTCTTCGATTATGGTGTTGATGCTGCAAAGCTGCAGCGTTCCAGGTGGAATCTTGTCGTCATCAATCTGGACAAAAGCAACTACTTGCGGCCTCGTGTCTTGAAGTTTCTCGGCTTTTCCTGGTTCCCTGTTTAACAATCTCCAGTAGTCGAGATTCAGCCTCTGTAAGTCATGTCTCGCTGGTATGCCCTGATCCACTGTTCAGCAAGTGCATGGCCAAAAGCCTGCAGGTCGTGACCGCTGTAGGAGGTGTGTGGTCGGCGTAAGGCGAGCTTTCGTTCCGACTGTCCATTGCGCTCAAAGGCGCCGGGATGTTCCTTCGCGATGTGGGACCAATTCTTGACGAAGAAAAACCCCTCGCGACTTTGGCGCCTGTAAAGGCCAAGGCCACGAGGAGTTCCCTCAACTCTGGTTGGTCTGTCCCTGCCCATGGCTCCGGTTGATCTTGGGGAGGATCTTGGGGACCATTCTTAGGGATTCTGCAGTACTTGTCTAGTGATGAGGGATTTGGATCAAGCGTCGTAGTACATCACAAACTCGTGGGGGTGCGGCCGTTGGCGCAGCTGCTGAACTTCCTCGTACTTCAGGGCAA
>JAGYIH010000121.1 GCA_018402615.1 Aquiluna sp. | reverse complement strand
GGGAAAGAGAAGCTGCTTAGCTATTCGGAGCTGAGTCCGAAGTCCAGCTTCGCACCAACAGCCAGGGCGTAGGTGAAGACAGTGTCAAGGTTTGGTCTACGGGAAAGAGATTCAAATTGAGCCACTGCGGACTGGGATACGCCGATCGTCTTCGCAACATCGGACTGAGTCATGCCGCTATCGAGCCTTCGCTGGATCAGAGACTGGTGGAAGTCGATCCAACTACCAGCGTTGTGCATGGCTATCGCATCAAGATCTGGCACGGGCCTATTCATAAGAAGAATCTTATTCGCTTTTGCTCCTTCGTCAATGCTTCACAAGTAGGGCTGCGGGAGTCAAGGATTGGGTTTTTGGAATCAAGCGCGATTCAGGCTTATGACTGTCCCACCTGAGAACCAGAGCTAAATTTGCTATTTGCTTGCAAGACCAGTGTTGAAGTCCAAGGAAACATCAAGAGCATGCGCATAGGCCAACAGTGTCATGATCCTAGGGTTGGCGTTGAAGCTCTCGAATTGGGAAATAGCTGGCTGGGTTATACCCATTCGATCCGCAAGGTCCTTTTGGGAAAGGCCTAGCTCCACGCGACGTTCTATCAGAGAGCGCCGGAGCTGATGCCAAGAGTTGGCATTCTGATATGAGAGGTCCAAGGAGCTCTGTAGTGGTTGAGTCATAAGTAAAAGCTTATGCATTCAAGCTCTGCGCTGCAACCTAAAGTTTGGGAGCTACCAGATTCCACTCAAGCTCAACACCAAGTTTGTTTGCATATCTAATAAGGGTTGAGATCGTTGGGTTAGCAGAGCTCAACTCAAACTGAGCAACTGCCGGTTGAGAGACACCCAAACGTTTTGCCATCTCACGCTGCGAGATCCCGAGTTCGATTCTCTTCTGCACCAGAGCATCCATGAGGTCCTGCCAGTTCGCATTGTTCTTTACTCCAAGCTCAAAGGCTGGAGAGCGGAGGCTCGCTTGCAGTGCTTCACTCATGATAAGTTTCATGTTATCGCTACCTCAAAGAATGTCAACCAGTATTGGATTGCGTTGATGCTTCGTCAGGATCTCCAAAGCACTGTCTATGGCTCGATCCTGAAACGCATTGGTGTGCCTCAATTCTTGAAGAATCGGCTTTTTGAAAAAGCGAAGACAGATCCACCGCGGAGCCTCTGGAAAGCCAGAAACAAATAGTCGCAACAAGAAT
>JAGYIH010000120.1 GCA_018402615.1 Aquiluna sp. | reverse complement strand
GTTAATTTGTATCGCTCAAATGATTTTGCCTTAAAAAGCATAAATCTGATGTTTATTTCGCCTCGAATAAAACCATATAAACAAGTTAAAACAGTTCAATTTCAAGAAAATCTAAGTATAGTTGATTTATTCTTTAATCTTGATAAAGATGCGATTAAACAGCAACTGAATGAGTATGAAATAATCAAGTAATCAATCTTTAAATAATGAACATTGCATTTTACATCTCAGGTAAAGGTAACAGATTTAGAAAAATATTTAATTCGAAACTTGAGGTTATATCAGACACAAGAGTTGTCTTTAGTGATAGTTCTGAAAATGATGATCTTAAAAGCCAACTTGAATTGTTTGGAATTACATACACTTGCATGCCATACAGCGAGATTCATTCATCTGGAAAAAATAAATCAATAATTTTATCAGAAGGAATGCTGCAATTATTTAAAAAAAATAACATAGATTATGTTTTCTGCTTCGGAGACCATATTTTAAAAGAACCACTCATTTCAGAATATGAAAATCGAATAATTAATTTTCATCCATCAATTCTACCGATGTTTCCAGGCAGAAAAGCTTTGGATGCTGCAATGAGTGATAAGTCTTTTCTTGTTGGAAATACTGCACATTTTATTGATGCAGGAATTGATACTGGCCCAATTATCATGCAAAGTATATCTCATTCTTCCGCTTTGGCTGAAGGGAATTACGATTCAGTATTAGATTTGCAAATTACTATGCTTATAAGTATATATAAGTGGCTTAGGCATGGCGAAATCTCTGTCGATAATTGTCGTGTGAAGATTGCCGGTGCGACTTACGATAATACATTTTTTTTGCCCGCTCTCATCAATTGCATTAAATGACTAATCCGCTTTTTATTGGCTGTCCTAACATCGGAAATCGTGAGGCGTTGCTGGCACGCATCAACGACATGCTGGATCGGCGTTGGCTTTCCAACAATGGCCCGCTCGTTCAGGAGTTTGAAAAGTCGATTGCTGATTTTCTCGGGGTGAAGCATGTGGTGGCTATGTGCAATGCCACGGTGGCGCTGGAGATCGCCAGCCGGGCGCTGAATTTGCACGGGGAGGTAATCGTGCCGAGCTACACTTTCATTGCCACGGCGCACGCCTTGCAATGGCAAGAAATCACTCCGGTTTTCTGCGATATGAATCCGGCGACACACAATATCGATCCGGCCAAAATCGAGCGCTTGATCACTCCGAGGACG
>JAGYIH010000012.1 GCA_018402615.1 Aquiluna sp. | reverse complement strand
CTGCTGCGGCCAGACCAACTAACGCCTTCAATGGGCTACTTGATAGTTTCATAAGACACTCTCTGACTTCTAATTGGTGGGTTCGACCCAGCGTTCCGGGCCTCATCTGACCTTTGGTGAGCGCTATGCCCTCGTTGGCCAGATAGTAAAGGAGATGCTTACAGATAATGCATTTTCTGTCAAACAATGCCCGAAGCGTGTCGAGGGGGAAGAAAAATGCTTTTTGAACCCCACCGCAAACTCCTCACGGGCATAGGATTTCTCCTAAGTTACGGAGCGCAGAGTAGCCCTTCGGGATTGGACAGGCGTTGACTTCCGGCTTCCACCTATACGTAGAACTCACAGCCTCTGAGGGAAATGTAGAAAACCTGAGAAAGGCTCTGCAGAGCCTCTCAAGAGCAAGTTTAGACTCTGGGATCTGCTCTAAATTTGATGTTTCGCAGTCTCAAATACAGCCTGCGACCTTCCACCTTTTCGAGTCATTCGCCTCAAAAGAGGTCTACCCCGAGCACGTCGCAACCACTCATGCCCAGCACTTTTTGAACTTCGTTGTGCCAAATTTCGTGGAGGCAAGATCCGTCATTTTCCTCGAAGAGACGCCATTCACAAATTGATAACGATTCCGCATTTTGATCCTCACTAATACATTTCGTGCCGGACTGGGAACAATTGGAACCAGTTGTGGTTCTATTTAGGCACGGAGTCCAATAAAAGAGTATGGAAACATTCTCAGCACCTTCTAAGTTGGATTACTTACACTCAAAGTTAGAGAATCAAACGAGCAGCATGAATAGGGAGCAGTAAATGAAGATTTCAAAGCGATGGCTACCAGCAATCATCGTTCCAGCTGTTATCGCAGCTGGAGCTGTGGCTATCCCGATGCAGGCGAACGCTGTTGATCTTCCTGACCTGACTCCGCAGCAGCTGATGCTGCTAATGGACGGTGAGGTTACCGGCTTCTCCGGAACCATCGTCAAGACCTCTGACCTCGGTCTACCCCCTCTGGAGATGAGCTCCATGATGGACGAGGAAATGATTGCTGAGATGGAAGAGAAGATGCCGGAAGGCTTCGAAGACTTCATCCCAAGCCTCATTGAGCAGAACGCCCTGACTCAGGCCGTGGAGCTGATTGCCGGAACCCACAAGATTCGTATCTACGCATCCGAGGTTGGTACGCGAGTCCAGATTCTGGACCCAATGAGCCAACGAGACTTAATCATCAATGAAGACGAATTCTGGATTTACGATGCCCGCAAGGCAACAGCGATCACCGGAAGCTTCGACTACGAGGTTTCTGAAGAAGAAAAGGCCGAGATGCGGGACGAGCTTCAGGCTCAGCTGGATGACTACGCGGCTCAGATTCAGCTAGACATCTCTAACCCAGAGGCGGTTGCTGACTACCTAATGGAGCAGATTGGTGAGACCACCGATGTTTCTGTTGGTAAAGACCACATGCTGGCTGGCCGCACCGCCTACCAACTGATTGCCCAGCCAAATGCTGCCAACTCTCTAATTGAGTCGGTTGTTATCTCGGTTGACTCCGAGACCGGCATGGCGCTTGACGTCAAGGTCTACTCGATTGAGCAGGAGACCCCGGCGTTCCACGTCGGATTCGAGAGCATCAGCTTCGAAACTCCTGACGCTTCACTATTTAGCTTCACACCTCCCCCGGGAACCACCGTTGAGACCATGGAGGTGCCAGCAGAGCTAGAGGCTCAGCTCGAGGCCTACAAGGCTCAGTACGAGGCCCAGGGATACACCAATGAGGACAATGCAGCGATGCGTGCCGAGCTTGAGGCTCGCTATGCAGACCAGCCAAAGCCGGAAATGATTGGCGAGGGCTGGGAGAGCGTCATCTATCTGCCTGCCATGCCACAGGATGTCCCAATGGACCTCATGGAGAACGAGTTGTTCGGTGACCTGATGATTCAAGTTGCGGGCGGCAAAGTCTTCTCGACCCCGGTCTTGAACGTCTTAGTTACTGACTCCGGAGCCGTCTACGCCGGTGCGGTAACAATTGAGTTCTTGCAGGAAGTAGCAGCCCGCTAAGTGCTTGATCAAAATCGGTGGGCCATTGAAACCAGTGGCCTCACCAAAACCTTTGGTGACCAAAATGCGGTCAACGGAATTTCGTTAGCGGTTCCCAGGGGTTCAGTATTTGGATTTCTGGGCCCTAACGGTTCAGGAAAAACAACCACGATTCGTATGCTCTTAGGCCTTGCTGAGGCGACCTCTGGGGAAATCAAACTTTTAGACCACCCAATCACCAAAGATCTGCAGCAGGCACTGCCTAAGGTTGGCGCCCTGGTCGAGGGACCCGCCTTCTACCCATATATGTCAGGTCGCAACAACCTGATGCGCATGGACTCGGCAGATCGCTTTTCAGATTCAAAGACCAGATCAAAGCGGGTGGCGGCTGCCTTAGAGCGCGTTGGGCTTACGAACGCGGCCAAGAAAAAGGTGCACGCCTACTCACTTGGCATGAAGCAGCGCCTGGGGCTTGCCAATGCGTTACTAAAGCCAAGACAGCTGCTTGTCCTAGATGAACCAACCAACGGTCTTGACCCCCAGGGCACCCGCGAGGTTAGAAACCTGATTCGCTCTCTCGCCAGCGAGGGCATAACCATTTTTCTATCCAGCCACCTACTGACAGAGATAGAGCAGCTTTGCGACCACGTTGCCGTGATGTCAGCGGGCAACATCCTGGCGCAGGGTTCGCTTGCAGAACTTCGTTCCCACGGCCAAACCAGGCTCATTCTTGAAGTCGACCAGATTGATTTGGCGATTGAACTTTTGAAGCAAAACGGCATTGGCAAAATCAAAATTTCCGGAGGCAAGCTCATCGCACCGGTTGCTCAGGACCTGGATGTTGCAAAGATAAATGAGGTCTTGGTGAAGAAAAAACTTAGGGTCACCGAGCTTCGGTTAGAACACCCAAGCCTCGAAGAGTACTTTGTAGACCTAACCGGAGAGGGGTTTGAAGTTGTTCGCTAAATCCCTAAGCCTCTCGCTGATGGCCTCTGAACTGAGAGTGATGTTCACCCGTCGCCGCACCTGGGCCATGCTGTTTGCAATTGCCATGATTCCGGTATTACTAGCGATTGCGGTCTATCTTTCTACCGACCGGCTAGCGCCTGGCGAGGGACCGCCATTTTTGGACCGGGTCACTCAAAACGGTCTGTTCACCGGCTTCACAGCGATGCTTTTAGCCATGCCCTTGTTTTTGCCATTGACCATCTCGGTTGTTGCAGGCGACACCATCGCTGGCGAGGCAGGTCTGGGGACGCTTCGCTACCTATTGATTGCGCCGGTGAACCGAGCCCGGCTTCTGGTTGTGAAGTACTTGGGAACCCTGGTTTTCACTCTCGCCGGCACCTTCACGCTGATGACCTTTGGGGCAATCATTGGCGCAATTTTGTTCCCGGTCGGACCGGTAACGCTGCTCAGTGGTGACGTGATACAAATACCCGAAGCACTGGGTCGCATGGCCCTGGTGGCTGTTTACACAACCGTCTCGATGATGGGCATGCTCGCCCTGGGGCTCTTCATCTCAACCCTGACGACGATCCCGGTGGGAGCTATGACCGGAGTTTTGATTGCCAGCGGTGTGAGTCAGATCCTAGATAACCTGCCCCAGCTTTCCTGGTTGCACGAGTGGCTTTTCACTCACTACTGGTTGGACTTTGCTGACATCCTTCGGCAACCCATGGAGCTCTCAAGTTTCGGTTCCAACCTGCTACTGCAGCTTGGCTATATCGGAGTATTTGGAGCCCTTGCCTACGGCAGATTCACGACCAAGGACATCCTGAGCTAACGCGCTGTTAGACTCAAGGGCTGTTATGGGCCTCTAGCTCAGTTGGTTAGAGCAACGGACTTTTAATTAGTAGCTCATCAGTAGAGGACCGTTTCCTAAAGGTCAGTATTCATAGGGGCCATAGGGGCGTCCACGGTCCAACTTCTTGGTGTGCGGTTGCGGTCATGCCCCAAATATTCCCCAAAATGCGACTCGTTATTCTGCGCGCTTTTTGCTTTCCGACTTGGCTTGCTTTTCAAGCCTCTTTTCCTTCAAGTTTTTAGCGGGGGCCTTCTTGGTGTTCTTCTGACCCTTTTGCTCTTTTTGCGCCATGGTCCATCTCCCTTATCGCTTATGCGTTTATCCTCGAAGGCTATCGGCTTATCATCAACAATCCCTCACTAAACACATTTAGCTTTGAAACCAAGATGGGTCAAGGAGGCTGGTTATCTTGGGTTGTTGGTCGCCTAGCCCACTAACTCACCAAAACTGAGCGTGAACGCCCTTAGGCCGAAGCGAGGGTTCGCCATCCTAGGTCCCCTCACCAACCAGCTGGAGGTTACTGGCACCCTGAACTCGCCAACCCTCTGGTGTTTCAATCATCAGGTAGCGCAGTCCGTAGACATCATTACCGGACTGCAAAAATCGGACATCAATTAGTGCAAGGCCAGAATCTAGATCCACGAGGCAGTCACTGAAGCTCAGCTGCGAAGACTCGATCAGCGGACCATAACTGCCGGCAATGATGTCCACAAAGCCCTCAAGGGTGACATTTGACCTAAATGTTGGCGAAGCAAACAAGTAGGCAAGTTCAAAGTTTTCGCTGGCAAATGCCGAAGTCTGCGAGTTCACAGTTGTTTCGATAGCTCGCTGGGTCTGAGCCTCGCACTGCTGCGGACCCTGAACCATCGGGTCTTTGGTCTGAGTTGGTTCTGGTTCGGTTTGCGAAGCAGTCGGTTCTGGCTGGATGGCCTCAAAGATCTGGAGCGGAACGCAACCAACCAGCAGGAGCAGCGAGGGAATCACGTAGAGCAGCTGCCGAGTGGTCTTCATCCAGGTGCTAACTCTGGGGCTTGGACCCAGATTCCCTGCGCTTCAAATAAGCCTTTAGGTAACCGACTGCAGAAGTGGACCAAAGCGCCCAGATCACCAGCACGGGTTGGAAAAACAGCCGCACAAATCGATCCTGATCGGTGTCTAAGCCAAATGCACTTATGCCCTCGACATACTGATTGATGTTGCCGGGGAAAATCGCAATAAAGAAAGCTGCAGCGGCAAGCCCGGCTAATGGCACCAACGCACCAAAGGATGCAATCCCAATGCCCAGCATGATCTCCACAACACCGGAGGCAAGAACTACGAAGTCCGCATCAAGTGGCAACCAGACCGGGACCTGAGCCTGAAACTCCTGCCGAGAAAAGGTCAGGTGACTTATGCCTGCATAGATCAGGGCACCACCAAGCAAAAGCCTTAGAACCAAACGCAAAGCCTTCAACATGAAACTCCCCTAAATCGCTAGCTCAAAGGAGAATACGCCCATACTGACGGGAAGCCCAATGCCCGCCTAGCTGTTGACAGTCCAATGCAATCAAGTGGTGCCACTCTCATCGGCGTTTATAAGGCCGATGGCGGAATCATGGGTGAGCTTTCGTATTTCCTTGGCCACCTGGTTGGAGCGCGGGAGTGCAGCCTGTGTGACATAACCCACTCCCCCATCAAAAAGAAGAACGCCTTCAAGGCCTACGAAGCCAAACTGCTTCATGAGCGTGGCATCAAGATGAAGCTTGTTCACATGAATGAGCGAACTGAGGCTGAACTTGCAGCCTCCAAGGGTCGTGAGCCCTGCGTGCTGTTGCAGTATGAAGATGGCTCAATCTCGATGTTCTTGGATTACGTTGAGCTAAAGACTTCCAAGGGAAGCGTCGAGTCATTTGAAAAACTGGTTGATTCCAGGCTAAACATCTACCTGTAACCACCTAGGCCTTCTCCACTACCCCCTAAGTCGGCTTCTTTATCCCCAGATTCCTTGGAGTCCTCCCGGTAAAGCTTGCAAATCTAAAGACTTCCCTCATGAAGAGAAGGCAAGTTATTCAAAAACTCAAGCGAGAAGCTAGGAGCCGCGGCTTAGATTTTGAAATTATCGAGCTAACTAAACACAGTGGAGTGAGGGTTGGGAAAACGACCAAAACTTTGGGGAGACACTCTGAAATCCCCGATAAAACCGTAATAAAGTTCTATGAAGAATTCGCGGAAGAACTTGGAAGGGGATGGTGGAGGTGACTCACTACACAGTCATAGCTGAAAGAGATGGTAACTGGTGGTCACTCCAAGCCAAGGAGCTACCAGGCGCCATAAGTCAGGTTCGAAAGATCGAGGATGCGACTGTCATCAAGGAGGCAATTGCATTCCTCAGTGGTGAACCCGAGAGCCAAGTAACCATAAGCGTCGAAATTCTCGAGGCGGGATTAGTTGGGAACGCCTCTTAGGCTCTTGCGCTGATGCAAAAACTGCATCCAGATAGCTGCGGTCAGCCAAAGCACCTGCATCACAACAATGGTTCTTTGAGCTAATCCCGTAAAGGTGCGATCCGGGTCAAGCCAGGTGAGCAAAAACACCACTGTCGCAATTGTCATTATGGCTGTTGCTGAGATTGCTCCAACCGGCCTAATGCTCCAGTGATAACGCTTGTCAAATCGCATGGCCAAGATTGGCCAGGCAGAAAACAGCACAAACGCTGAGGTTGCGAAGAACAGGTGTTCAGCAGAGTTCGAGGTTCGAGATGGAACCGCGAAGTAGGCAACCCCGTAGGAACTAAGACCTGCCAGCAAAAGCGTTATTCTTCCGGGTATCGCGAAGGACTTTGCGCTCCAAGCGCCAATCAGGGTCAAAGTGGAACCGAGCAAAAAGAAGCTGGTCTGAACCCACTTCACCGGAGAGTCATCTGCGGCCAAATCAGAGATAGTTTGGCGGATTGGGTCATACCCTGGCCAAAGAAAAGCCGAGAGTGACCAGCCCATGATGTTCTGTATTGGTCCCAGGGTCGCGGCAATTACCGCCCAGATTCCGATTAGTTGCATTCCCTAACCCTATAGAGGGCCTGTAACAAAAGACTTCACTGGGAAGATAAGCCAACATCGAGTGTTAAACTTATGCGACCGCAGGCCTGCGAACCAAAACCACAATTGAAAGGTTTTTTCGTTGCACTTGCATGAATTCAAGTCAGTTCCGCTGACCCCCAGATCCCAAGAGCTGATGAGCGCGCTTGATGAGCGCGTTGTGATAGCCGATGGCGCCATGGGAACCATGCTGCAAGATCGCAAGCCCACTCTGGAAGACTTCCTTGGGCACGAGGGCTGCAATGAAATCTTGAACGTGACCCGTCCCGACATCATTTTGGATGTTCACAACGCTTATTTTGAAACCGGAATCGACTGCATCGAAACCAACACCTTTGGAGCCAACTGGTCAAACCTCTCTGACTACGGCATCGATGACCAAATCGAAGAGCTCGCGCACGCTGGAGCCGCACTGGCAAGGCAATCAGCTGACAGCTTTACCAAAAAAGATGGCAAGACTCGCTGGGTCTTAGGTTCCATGGGCCCGGGAACCAAGTTGCCCTCACTTGGCCACACCAGTTATGCCCACCTCAAGGAAACCTTTGCCCTTCAGGCGAAGGGTTTGCTTGAGGGTGGCGCAGATGCGTTCATGGTCGAGACATCTCAGGACCTTTTGCAAACCAAGGCTGCCATCAATGGCTGCAGGCAAGCAATTGTTGACACCGGTATCAGAATTCCAATCTTTGCCGAGGTAACCGTTGAGCTCACCGGAACCATGCTGATGGGTAGCGAGATTGGTGCTGCCCTTACCACCTTGGAGCCACTGGGCATCGACATGATCGGTTTGAACTGCGCAACCGGACCGCAAGAGATGAGCGAGCACCTAAGGCAGCTCTCGAAGCATTCAAGAATTCCGGTCATGGTGATGCCAAACGCGGGGCTGCCGATTCTGCAGGGTGATGGTGCCTACTATCCGCTGACTCCTGATGAACTAGCCACCGCTCACGAACAGTTTGTGAAGGAATTCGGTTTGAGTCTGGTTGGTGGTTGCTGCGGCACAACACCTGCTCATTTGAAGGCAGTGGTGGACCGTATCGGTGGCAAGCGCGCGCTGAAGCGAAGCATTGAGATCGAACCCGGTGTTGCCTCTTTGTATCAGCACGTACCGCTAGACCAAGACAACACCTACCTAGCCATCGGAGAGCGCACCAACGCCAATGGTTCCAGGGCCTTTAGAGACGCAATGCTCGAGGAGAACTGGGACGAGTGTGTCGAGATTGCCAAGAAGCAGGTGCGCGATGGCGCTCACCTTTTGGATGTCAGCGTCGACTACGTGGGCCGCGATGGAGTTAGAGACATGCAAGAAATCGTCTCTAGGTTTGCGTCTGCCTCAACATTGCCGCTGGTGATTGACTCAACCGAGCCCCAGGTAATGCAGGCGGGGCTAGAACTTATTGGCGGCAGAGCTGTAATCAACTCGGTGAACTTTGAAGATGGCAATACCCCAGGGTCAAGATTTCAAAGAACCATGCCATTGGTCAAGGAGCACGGTGCTGCTGTCGTGGCGCTAACCATTGATGAACAAGGCCAGGCAAGAACCCGCGAGGACAAGGTTCGGATTGCATCCAGGCTGATTGACACCCTGGTTGATGACTGGCAGATGCGAGTTGAAGACATCATCATGGACTGCCTGACCTTCCCAATTGCGACCGGACAGGAAGAAACCCGCAAGGACGCCATTGAGACCATTGAGGCAATTCGCGAGGTGAACCGGCTCTACCCCGGCATTCACACCACCCTCGGCGTCTCCAACGTTTCCTTTGGTCTAAACCCGGTTTCCCGAGCGGTTTTGAACTCCGTGTTTTTGAACGAGGCCTATGCAGCCGGTCTTGACACCGCGATCATAGATGCAGCAAAGATCATGCCCTTGGCGTCAATTCCCAAGGAGCAAATTGATGTTGCGCTTGATCTGATTTATGACCGCAGAGAATTTGATGCCGATGGGAATGTCACCTACGACCCACTGCAGAAGATGCTAGAGATGTTTGCCGGGGTCAACTCCGCGGCGTTGAAGGATGCCAGGGCCGCAGAGTTTGCTGCGATGACCGTGACCGAGAGACTGCAGCGCAGAATCATTGACGGAGAGTCGAAGGGACTAGAGCAGGATTTGGACACGGCTCGAAACGATGGCGTGAAGCCGCTGGACATAATCAACGAACACTTGCTTGAGGGCATGAAGATAGTCGGTGAGCGTTTCGGTAAGGGAGAAATGCAGCTGCCGTTCGTGCTGCAGTCCGCCGAAGTAATGAAAAGTGCAGTTGCACTTTTGGAACCTCACATGGAGAAGAGCTCTGAGGCTGGCAAGGGCACAATCGTCTTAGCCACGGTGCGTGGCGATGTGCATGACATCGGCAAGAACCTGGTTGACATCATTCTTACCAACAACGGCTACAAGGTAATCAACATCGGCATCAAGCAGCCGATGAGCGAGATCATCGCCGCTGCCGAGGAACACAACGCAGATGTCATCGGCATGAGTGGCCTGTTGGTGAAGTCCACCCTGGTCATGAAGGAGAACCTGCAAGAGCTGGTTTCTCGAGGTCAGGACAAACGCTGGCCCATCATTCTGGGTGGTGCGGCACTCACCAGAACCTTTGTTGAGGACGACCTGGCATCGCAGTTCCCTGGTGTGGTTCGATATGCCAAGGACGCCTTTGAGGGCCTTGATTTGATGGAGCCGCTAGTTGCTGTTGCGCGCGGTGCTGATCCGGAGAGTGTTGGATTGCCAGCACTGAAAAAGCGCATTCACGCCAAGTCCACCCTCACGTTGACCGAGCCCGAGAACTTGCCTGCCAGAAGCGATGTTGCCAGCGACAACCCGGTTCCTACCGCACCGTTCTGGGGAACCAGAATCGTCAAGGGCCTAAAGCTTGCCGACTACGCAGAGTTTTTGGATGAACGCGCAACATTCATGGGTCAGTGGGGCTTGAAGCCATCGCGTGCTGAGGATGGCGCAAGCTACCAGGAACTGGTTGAGACCGAGGGTAGGCCCCGACTTCGCTACTGGTTGGATCGCATCCTGGCCGAGGGCATGTTCGATGCCAAGGTGGTCTACGGCTACTTCCCGGTGTATTCCGATGGTGAAGAAGTTGTGGTGCTGCACCACGGCGACGACCCACAGGGCCTACTTGGCGCCAAGGGGCTATTGGCACCGGATGGTGGCTCTGGGCCGCTTGGCACCGAGCGACTGCGCTTTAGTTTCCCTAGACAGCGACGTGACCGTCACCTAAACCTTGCCGACTTTATAAAGTCCAAGGAATCTGGCCAGATTGACGTTCTACCAATTCAGCTGGTGACGGTTGGTGCAGAGGTGGACAAGCACACCGCAAAGCTCTTTGAGGCCAATGCCTACCGTGAGTACATGGAGCTGCACGGTCTGGCCATGCAACTAACGGAATCACTAGCGGAGTTCTGGCACGCCAGAGTTCGAGCCGAGCTTGGCTTTGAGTCTGAAGACCCCAAGGACATCGATGGCTTTTTTGACTTGAAGTATCGAGGTGCGAGGTTCTCGCTTGGTTACCCAGCCTGTCCGGAGATGGAAGACCGCAGAAAGATAGTGGAGTTACTAAAGCCGGAGAGAGTGGGGATTGAGCTTTCAGATGAACTAATGCTCAATCCAGAGCAGTCCACAGATGCCTTTGTCTTCCACCACCCGGAAGCCAAATACTTCTCGGTCTAGAGAAAACCTAGATCTTCGCCCTGCGCAATGCTTTCAGGGCTGGGTTTGCAACCACCAGCAAAACCACCGCAACGCTCACCGCCCTAACCGTGTCCCAGGTCAGGGTCGAGGACGCAAGGCTAAACAGCGCAAAGCTGTAGAGGTTTTCCAACGCAGCTGCTCCAGGAACGTAAGACAGCGAGGACGATGCCACCGCGACCGGCCAGAACCAGAGGTTCAATAGCAGCCCAAAGACATATGCGGACACAGCTCCATAACCTGCAAGCAAAAGATTCTCTAACCTGTGACCCTTGCCAAAAAGCATTCCCGCGCCAGCCCCAACCCAAGCAGTTGCGAACATCTGATAGGCCGTCCAGGGCCCAAAGCCGCCAAAGAAAAGCGATGAAACCGCAATGGTGGCAACCCCCAGCAAGAATCCAAAGCGCGGACCAAAGGCCCTACCACCCAAAATCACGGTGAGAAATACCAGCTCAAGCCCGCCGGTTCCACCGGTGGCTATTCGAACCGCAGCTCCCAGCCCTGCGAGTGCTGCGAGAAGTCCAATTTGCTTGGGTCCAGCCAGATCACCATCCAGCAGACTCAGCGTCAAAAGCAGAATCACAGCTATTGCAGCAATTGAAAGCCAGCTACCCTGACTGGCGCTCAAATCAAATGGCAGAAACGGCCAACCGAAAACAACAATGGCCAGTGCCGAAAGGCCTGCCAAAGCCAGGCCCTGGAAGTTTCTCAAACTGGTCTTCATGCCCGCACCCCCGAGCGCTCTTGAAGCGTTTGGTTGGCAATCACTAGACCGCGGACCGCGATGCTCTCTGACCAGGCTGTCTCGTGAGAGGCAAACAGAATTGCACAGCCGGTTTCCAGCACGCACCTCAAGCTCTCAACCATTGCAATTTTCGCCTTGGTGTCAAGACCACGGAACGGCTCATCAATCAGCATCACCTGAGGCTTATGGCTCAGCTGCATCGCTATTGCCAGGCTCAACCTGGTGCCACGAGATAGGTCTCTTGGGTGAATCCCAAGCCAGGCATCCAAGGCGGCTTTGGGCAAAATTGAATCCAAGGTGGTTTTGGTGAATCCGTTGGGAACATTGGCAATTTTGTCGGCACGTTCAAGCTCGGCAACCAGGCTGTCTGTAACAAAGAAGTCGTCAAAGTTCTCGGGAACCAACCGCAGTTTGGCTACCGAGTCCTGCCCAGAGATTTTCACACCATTTCCGGCTGCGAGAGTTTGAAGAAGGGTGCTTTTGCCGGAGCCGTTTTCACCACTGAGCCATACGCACTCGCCCTGCAGTAAATCAAGCTTGGGTGCCCTCAACAACAACTCTCCAAAACCTATATCCGCAAGCTGCGCACTCAAAAGTGGTTCCTGCCCAACCAGCGGAAACTGGCGCTTAGCCCTGGTTGTCTCAGGCTGGTGGTGACCCTCCAAAAGCAAACCATTGGCCAATTGGAAGTGCTTTGCCAATAGGCCACTGGTGTGTTCCGAATCGTGTTCGACAACCAGAATCGCAACACCTTTCTGAGCTAGCCCCAAGAGCGTTTGAGTTAGTTGCTCTCTGGACTTTTCGTCCAGGGGAGCAAACGGTTCGTCCAGCAATAGGAAGCTGGGGCTCATTGCAAGATTCTCGGCCAACAGCAGTTTTAGCGCCTCGCCCTCGCTGAGGTCCCGAGTCGATCGCGTCGCAAGGCCTTCGAGTCCCAGGCTTAGAACCAGAGACGCTGGAACCCTAGCAAGCAGTTCCTTGACATCAAACCCCCACAACAACTCCCGAGGATTCTGCGGAATGTAGCGAAGAAAGGCCGCTATCTCGGACAGGCTGGGGTTCGGCCTTCCTATACCAAAATCGAAGCTACCCATCACGGTCCGGTTCTGATATTCCGCGCTGATGCCGGCTATTGCCTCTAATAGCGAACTCTTACCCGAACCAGTTGCTCCGCTGAGCACCATTATTTGGCCGGGCTCAAGATCCAGATCGATCGGACCCAGAGCCAGGTCGGGGATGACTAGCCCCCTAACCCTGAGATTTCCAGACTTTTGCTTACCCTTTGGACTGAGGGCGAGCTTGAGTCCCATTGAATTCGCGAGTTCGATACTGCGCGCAAGAATCGGAACGAGTAGCCGGGATTTGCTCTCGCTTCGGAGTCGATTTGCGTAGAGCACTTTTTTGGTTGCGTCCAAAAGCGCAGGCAGTGCGCTGAGCGAAATGGCAATAGCAACCAACAGGTTCTTCAAGCTTCTGGCCCTGTTTGCCAGTGCCATCAGGGTGCTGGCGCTGACAAAGGCTGCCGCTATTCCAAACAGCAGAATTGTCAAGGCAAATGGCAGAGCAAGTTCCAGGTTGCGCAAGATGCCGTCGCTGGTCACTTCACCAAAAAGTGTGACGTGGGAAAAGGGTCCCGAAAGCTTCAGTTGCGGCACCGAGAAAATTAGATTTGAACCCCAGAGGCCAGAAAACAAAAACCCGTAGACCAGTCTCAGCGCAATAAATCCCAGGGCCAGATAGGCCGCCAGAAGGATCTTTTGGCTGCGCTTCATCAGTTGCTCGGAGTTGTTGTTTCTCCACCCAGGGTCAGAGCCAGGCCAATTGACTGGCCCTTGGAGAGTTGAAGTGAACTAACGCCCTCGGTTGCATAATCCCACTCGGAGTCGTCGGAATCCTTCACCCACAGGGCCCAGTAGGCAAAGGCTGGTGGAAACTCGTCGCAGGACTCCAGGTGTGGTTCTTCACCCGCTACCAAAAGCGGCTCTTTAGAGGAGGGAACGCCATTGACCCGGCACACAACGGCGTCTCCGTAGGCCTTGGTGCCCTCGATGCTGACACCAGCCTGACCAAGAACATCTTTT
Organism: Aquiluna sp.; assembly: GCA_018402615.1. The sequence goes on along the minus strand of JAGYIH010000012.1, from coordinate 11,360 downwards.
GCAACCTCAGAAGTTCCGTTGATGGCAACGCAGGATGTGATTTGCTCGCCCTGGCCGGCAAAGTTGACCTCAACAATTACGCCATCGCAGGATCCATTGGAGTCAAAACCAGAATCGTTGGCTGCACTGCAGCCAGAGAGCACCAGAGCGCAAGCGGACAGCATTATTAGGGGTAAGCGCATTTGGTAATCTCCTACTAGATTCCACAATTCTAAGCGTGAGGATCATTTCCGGTCTGCTTTATTTCAGTTTGCGAAATAGCGAACGCCCCAAGCTGGTTGGCTAGCGGCATGGAACTTTCAAATAGAAAAATCTTGGTCGTTGGTGCTTCCGGAGCCCTGGGCTCAGAACTGACCAAACAGCTTCGCGCTTTGGGCGCAGAGGTAATGGGGACCGCTTCGACCAACAACTCGGCAGCGCAAATTCCTGCCGTTGCAGAGGTGCGCCTGCTGCTTGACCTTACTGAGGCCGAGAGCATTACAACCCTCACCGAGTACCTTGTTGCCTCCAGCCCACTGGATGGGATTATCAACGCTTCCGGCGTGGTGGCCTTTGGGCCAGCTAGTGAACTCAGTGCGGAGACCATTTCAAAGCTGACCAAGATCAATGCGGCTGGCCCAATGCAATTATTGGCCCAACTCCACCCGGCACTAAAGACCAGCGCTGAAGCTGGCAGTGAGCCTTTCGTTGTGAACATCACCGGCGTTGTTGCGGAATCACCAATGCCTGGTCTTGCCGCCTACTGTGGCTCAAAGACCGCCATTCACGGCTTTTTACAAGGGCTCACTCGAGAGTGGCGTAGGGATGGCATCAGAGTGATATCTGCGTGCCCCGGCCACACCGAAACCGGCCTTGCCACCAGGGCCATTCAGGGTGAAGCGCCCAAATTCCCCGCGGGCTTCAGCACCGAGCACGTTGCCAAAAGAATTGTTGACGCGATCGTGAATGATGAGAAGGAACTGCCCTCTACCGCGTTCTAATTTCAAACCGAAAACGCTTTGACTCCCCCGCGGCTAAGAGCACCGAAGCCGGGTCAGTTCTAAAGATGTTGGCGGGAGCGCTCATTGGTTCTATTGCAATGGCTCCTCCCAAATCGAAAAACTGCTGTCTAGGTCGATAAAGCATGAAGTAGGGCAGGTTCTCTAGCGCCCTGACTTCAAAACTTCCACTTGGCCCTGAAACTTCGACGACTTCGGCACCATAAAAGCAAGAATCCAGAGTTTTCAATTCCTCCGAGTCCGGACCAAGATCCAAACCAGCGATGGCCTGAATCGAATTGGGAAGCATACGCTCATCATTGAGTGCGACGTGAGTGAAGGCGGCACTGACCCGAAACGTATCGGCGGTGAGCAGGTAGGGATGGAATCCAATCGCAAACGGCGCTGCTGGACCGGTATTGGTCGCGGTGGCCGAAACCAAAAGGCTGGTTTCCAATAGTTGATATCTAACTTCCAGATCTATTGGGAATGGGTAGCCAGGATCTTTCCCAAATCGATAGCCAAGCGTGAGCTCGGACTGAGTATGCGACCTGATGTCAAATTTTTCGTCAAGCAACAAACCGTGGCTCTTGTTGTTTTGGTCATCAAGATCAGAGAAGCGAAATCTTTGTTGCCCGTGCTCGTACTCTCCGTCTTGAAGGCGATTTGGCCAGGGGGCCAAGACCGAGCCAAAGATGTAGTTTCTGGGGTTTTGCAGCGCAAATTCAGGAATTACTGACACTCCATTGAGCAAAAGCTCTGAAATTGCGCCAGCCTGACGGGAAATAACTGCAATACTGGTTCCATTCTCACTCACGCGAGAAAGACTCAGTTGCTCTAAGGGTTCGCTTTGGCGCACCCAAGTATGTTAGCGAGTTGGAGTAGACGGAGCCTTGAGTGACTTATTCAAGAATTGACGGCAAGCTATTTGACGGCCGGGATTTGTTTTACTTTGATGATTCCCAAACCAATCTCCCCGCAACGCGCAAACCGGATTCGAGACAGAGCGCAGAGCGCCCGCAGACTGCAGAACTGAGGTTCGACCCACTAACTTCAGAGTGGATCACGGTGGCATCCCACCGACAGCAGCGGGCATTTTTACCACCTCAGCACTCCTGCCCACTTTGCCCAACAACCGAAAACAACCTGAGCGAACTGCCGGATAACTTTGACGTCGCTGTTTTCGAGAACAAGGGCCCGGCCTTTGGTCCGGAGCTGGGACAGATTGAGAATCCAAATGGCAAGCCTAGATTTGGCTTTTCCACCACCTCCTTTGGTCGCTGCGAGGTTGTGGTGTTCAGCCCAGAACACCAGGGGTCACTTTCACAAATGCCGGTCAGCCGAGTTCGAACCGTAATTGGGGCGTTGATGGATAGGACTCGAGAGCTGTTCTCATTGGAAGGTGTGGTTCAGGTATTTCCCTTTGAGAATCGAGGTGAAGAGATTGGCGTCACCCTGCACCACCCGCATGGTCAGATCTACAGCTACCCCTTTGTGCCACCAAGAACCAAGGCTCTGCTGGACTCGGTTGCCGCTCACAAGGGTGATTTCTTTGAGGACCTGATTGCCTTTGAGACAGGTTCGAAGCGCAAGCTCTTAGAAAGCGAACACTTCGTTGCCTTCGTCCCCTACGCTGCTCGCTGGCCGCTGGAAATTCACCTGTTGCCCAAGCGTCACATTCAGGACCTGAGTCAGCTAACCGATCAGGAGGCAGACGACTTAGCCGTTCAGTACCGAAGCTTGCTAATGGCCGTGGATGCCCTTTATGGCAGCCCAACCCCCTACATATCCGCCTGGCACCAGGCCCCCAAGGTTATAAACCGGGAGCAAATAAGGCTGATGTTGCAGATCACTTCTCCAAGAAGGGCTGCCGACAAACTCAAATATTTAGCCGGCTCGGAAAGCGCCATGGGCGCCTTTGTCGGTGACGTAGAACCGGAACAGACCGCTGCGCGAATCCGAGAGGTGATGTAGTTGAAACTGACCGAACAAACCATCAGTGGATTCACCGATCGCTTTGGCTATGAGCCCAGTGGAGTCTGGTCAGCCCCGGGAAGGGCCAACTTGATTGGCGAACACACCGATTACAACAACGGTTTTGTTTTGCCCTTTGGCATCGATCGGCGCACCTACGTGGCTCTCGGTGAGCGCCAAGATAAACAAATTCGGGTCTCCAGCTCTTTTGGGGATCAGGTAGTTGAGATTAACCTGGTGAAAGCAAAGCCAACCGATCTGGACTGGGCGCTCTATCCACTTGGAGTGGCTTGGGTGATGCGGGAGCATCAAGTAACGGGCCTGGATATATTTATTCACTCGGACGTCCCAATTGGTGCTGGGCTATCAAGCTCCGCGGCGGTTGAGTGCTCGGTGGCCCTGGCGCTTAATGATTTGTGGCAAGCGGGCAAATCCCGCATCGAACTTGCACTCATTGGTCAGCGCGCCGAGAACGAGGTGGTGGGAGCACCAACTGGAATCATGGATCAAACCGCATCGCTACTAGCCCGCGCCGACGGAGCAGTATTCATCGACTGCAAGACACTTGAGACCAAGAATGTCTCATTGGGGCTGGCCGAACTGGGTTTGGTGGTTGCGGTGATCGACACTCAGGTTAGCCACCGACACTCTGACGGGGGCTACCGTTCGAGACGAGAGGCATGTGAGCGTGGAGCTGAGCTCATGGATGTTGAATCACTGAGAGAGCTCTCGGTAGCGGACTTGGAGCGCGCCCAAGGCCTCATGGATGATCTGACGTTCCGCAGAGTTCGACACGTCGTGACTGAAAATGCTCGGGTACTAAAGACCCTTGAGGCGCTCGCTGACGGGCAGCTTGAAATGCTGGGCGAGCTGCTGCTCGCCTCTCACGCTTCGATGAGAGACGACTTTGAAATCTCAATTCCAGAACTAGACCTAGCGGTTGAAACTGCGATGGCAACCGGTGCCATTGGATCTCGAATGACTGGCGGGGGTTTTGGAGGAGCTGCAATTGCGATTATCGCTGAAACCAAGCTTTCAGAGCTTGAGCGAAACGTGATCGCGGCCTTTGCGGGGGCTGGCTTTGCCGAACCAAGAGTGTTTGCGGTGCTGCCGAGCCAGGGCGCAAGAAGAGAAGCCTAGAAAACCGGACTAACTTCGATACCGAAGTCCACCATCTCGTCTATTGCAGTTTCGGTGCTCTGAACATCGACTCCAGCAGTCAGGCTGGTAATAACCCGAACGAAGAGACCGCGACTCTTGGCATCCATACTCGATGCCCTCACGCAGTAGTCGGTTGCAATGCCAACCACGTCAACCTCGGTGATGCGAAGATCTTTCACCAATCCCGCAAAGTCACGACCGTCCGGATCGGTGCCGTCAAAGATTGAGTAACCGTTGGCATCCTGGCCCTTTTTGATATGCAGGTCTATTAGAGACGCATCTAGGTTTTCGTGGTACTGCGCTCCCGGCTCACCGGCAATGCAGTGCAGCGGCCAGGTGGTTACAAAGTCTGGAGCAACCCCGGCAGGAGGAAAGTGACCGGAATTCAGACTGTTTGGTGTGTGCCAATCCCGAGACGCGATCACGTAATCGTAGTGTTCTTTATTCTGGGCGATGTGCTCACTGATGGCTTTTGCAACCGCAGCTCCCCCGCTGCAGGCCAGCGCTCCACCCTCACAGAAATCAACCTGAACATCGATAACCAAAAGTGCCCTTGTCATTTCCTACCCATCCACCAGGTTCGTGCCGCATTCATAGAATCCCAAAACCAAGTCGTCCATTGCCTGTCTGTTATCCAGTCTCACATCTCCCAGGTTGTAGACGGTGAAAATCAGACCACTGTCTCCGGAAACATCCAAGAATCCGGCGAGGCTGTAGCCGGTGCGAATCCACCCGGTCTTTGCCGTGACACTTCCAGTCGCAGAAACAAAACGAGCACTTAGCGACCCAGGCGTCCCACTCACGGGCATGCCACTTTCGATTAGCTCGAAGTCTCCATACCCCTGAGCAACTAGCTGCAGCAACTGATTAACCTGAGCGGGCGCCAGCAGATTGTTTCGGGATAGTCCAGAGCCATCCTCCACCACCATCCCATCAAGGTTCAGGCCGGTATCCCGCAGGGCACGCTTGAAGGCTTCGGTGAGAGATGCAAAACTGCCATCGAGTCCGACATCCAGTGAAACCAGTCTCCCAATGGCCTCGGCAAGAGTGTTGTCGCTAACCAACAGCATGTAATCAATCCAGGTGGAAAGTGGAGCGGACTGAACACTTGCAACTTCTATTGCGGTTGCCGGCGCAATCCCCTTCACAACCTCTGCAGTAAGGGCATTTTGGCCCAGCGCCTCTTTGAACCAGTTTCCTGCCCGCTGGACTGGGTCTGTGGATCTTGGTGAATCTTTGGCTCGGGGGTTATCACGATCACCATCTACCTGCAGGGCGCTCACGTAAGACATGTAGCCATCGGTAAGTCCGCGCTGGTCCCAAACTCCCTGATACTCGCCAGCTGCCGTGCCGTAGGCACTGCTGTCCAACACAATCTGGCTAAATTCCTGTGCTCCAAGGTTCCTTGAAATCTGGTTTACCAGCTGGGAGAGCCTGGGGGCATCTTTATAGACGCTGGCTTGGTTGATGCCGGCTCGGGACAGAGTCACATCGCCAGCACCGACCAGATAAAGAATGCTGGGATCTAGCTCGTCGACATAAACACGGGTGGTCACCTTGTAATTGGGGCCGAGGGTCTCCAGGGCCGCTGCAGCGGTCACGAGCTTCATTACCGAGGCCGCCCGAGCGGGATTCTCACTCCGACGATCAAACAGTATCTCGCCAGTTTCGGCGTCTAACACCTGGGCCTGCAGATCAAGGATTCCTTCGGCACGCTCCAATTCGGTTACCGTGCAGCGAATTTCTTCTTCGACCGGTTCGGGTGTTTCTGTGGCGGCCTCAGTTGCCGTTTCTACCGGTGCGGGCTCCAAGGTTTCCGCAACTAGAACCTCCGGCTGAGTCTCATCGCTTGCACTCAGCGGACCTGAGAACATCAGCCCGAGCACGACCAGCCCTGAAAATAGCCCTCCGGCTATTCCAATTAGCGCCTGCTTCATAACACCTGCCTAGACTTACCCAATGAAGTTTAGATTGCTAGCTGGCGCACTCGTTGCAATGCAGCTAATCACAGGCCCCGCGTTCGCGCATGACGAACTGGTTGATCAGAGCCCGCGGAGCAACGAAGTTGTCAGCGCTGGGATAGTGACGGTTACTCTCACTTTCAGCGACGATTTAATAGCACTTGGAGATGGCTCAGGCAGCGAGATAGTGATTTTGACTTCCGAGGGTGTGCCGATGAATAACGGCTGCGCTGTGGTTGAGGGCAACATCGCATCCGCTGCCGCCTCGATAGCGCAGCCAGGAATCTACCAGGTTGGCTGGCGAGCAGTTTCCTCTGACGGTCACCCAATAAGCGAGAGCTTCAGGTTTGAAGTCACAAACACCAGCAACTACGAACGGGATGAGAACTTTGTTTTTGCGCAGTGCGCTAACCCTTATAACCCGCAGACCAGCGAGATTGAATTTGAAAGCCCAGAGTTTTTGTACTGGCTACTCTGGGGCTCTTTAGGGTTTGCCGCTTTGGGTTTATTTTTCTGGCTTAGACCCAATAAAGTGATTCGCAAGAGCGACCAGGGTTAGCACAACTCCGGTCCCTGCCATTTCAAAACCAACCTCGAATCGGTTTCCCGAAGGAGCCGAGAAAAGCGTGTAGAAGATATCCAGTGCGGTCGAGTTCATTAGACCCGCAACTGTTGAGATGGCAGCAATCTTTGGAATCCACCACTTGCCCCAAGAAATCTTGGAGCTGGACCAAAAGATCAGTGCGCTAAGCCCAATTCCAATCATTGTTCCAACCGAAACCAGTGAGACGCTGGGGTGATAGAGATAACTCACGCCGCCCCAAACCAGTGCCGCTATTGCAAGCGGCACATACTTGAATGAATCATTGCTACTCAACGATTACCCGATCTGGCAGAACTTATTTAGCGGCTGCACTCTTCCAGCAACCACAATCTGGTCTCCGGTGTGCAAGACGGTCTCTGGGAATGCTGGATTGTATTCGCCGTCACCCTTGGTAACGGCAACCACAGTTACACCGTAATTGGTACGAATTTTTAGCTCGGCCAAATTCTTCCCATCAAAGCTCTCTGGCACCTCGGACTTCACCATTACAAAGTCCTTATCAATTGGCACGTAGTCCAGCGACTCACCGGAAACCATGTGGGCTACTCGCCTTCCCATCTCATACTCGGGGAAGACAACCTTGTGAACACCCAGCTGCTTCAGGATTTTGCCGTGTGATTCGCTGTTGGCCTTGGCCCAAACCTTTGGCACCCCAAGCTGCAAAAGCAGTGAGGAGGTCAGGATGCTGGCCTCAAGGTCGGCACCAATTGCAACCACGGCGGCGTCAAACTCCTCAATACCCAGTTCCTTCAATACCGCCTCATCGGTGGTGTCGGCCTTCACGGTGTGGGTGAGTTCGAGAGACATTTGCTGAACCAAACGCTCATCAGTGTCCACGCCCAAGACCTCGTGACCGGTTGCCATCAACTCTCTGGATAGCGCCGAGCCGAACCGACCCATCCCGATCACGATCACGTTGGTGTGGAGCCTGCGCTTTTTTGCCTTGTCTCTAGCCAAGTAACGGCCTTTCCTTAGGTAGTTCATAGTGCCTCTTTGTCACTCGCAAGGCAAGTGCGGAGGCAACAACCACTGGTCCCAGTCTTCCAATAAACATCAATACCGAGAGCCAGACTTTCGCAAAGTCTGGTAAATCGGAAGTGATGCCTGTTGAAAGGCCAACGGTCGCAGTGGCCGATATCACCTCGAACAACAATTGATCGAGGCTGAATTCTGTAGTTGCAGAGAAAACCAGCGTGGTGAGCAAGACGGCCATGCTGCTGAGCGACACCAGGGTTAGCGCCTGACGCTGAATAGAGCGAGGCAACCTGCGGTCACCAACGTTCACGGCAGTCTCACCACGAATCTCGGTGTAGATGATGAATATCAAGACAGCCATGGTGGTTACCTTGATGCCACCGGCTGTTGATGCCGAACCACCGCCAATGAACATCAGCAAGTCGATGCCCATCCAGGTTGCGGTGTCCATCTGTGAGATGTCCAGGGTGTTTAGACCGCCAGAGCGTGGCATCACGGCGGAGAACATCGTGTTCCAAATCTTGTCCCAGCCGCTCAGGCCACCAAGAGTATTTGGATTGTTCCACTCCATCACTCCAATAAACACAGCTCCGATAACAAGCAGGGAGATGGTGGCGCCGAGGGTTATGCGGGTGTGAAGTGAGAACCGCCTGGGCTTGCCGCTGGGCTGCTTATTTAGGCCCCAGATTCGCTCGTGAAGTTCAATCAAGACCGGGAAGCCAAGGCCTCCAACCACGACCGCCAGCATCACCGGAGCGATGAAGAACATGTCTGAGCTAAAGCCCATCATGCTGTCGCTGTAGAGCGAAAATCCACCGTTATTAAATGAGGAGACGGCGTGAAACAGGCCGTGCCAGAGGGCATCTCCAAAGCTGTAGCCATACTCAAAGTAGAGCCGCTGAGTTAGCCACGCGGTGAGTGCCGCCTCGAAACCAAAGTAGACCAGGAGAATTGCGCGAAGAAGCTGGGGAACATTGTCCGCTCCCACGATCCTGGCTTCAGTGAGAGTGTTCATGCGATCTCTTAGAGAGATTCGACCAGAGACCAAAAGACCCAAAATGGTCGCAAACGAGACGATTCCAAGACCACCAAGCTGAATCATGATCATGATGGCCGTGTGACCAAAGGGGGTCCAGTGAGAAACAGTGTCCACAACCGTTAGACCGGTCAGACAGACTGCCGAAACAGCGGTAAATAGCGCGGTTATAAGGTCGGTTTGATTTCCAGGTGCGGTGGCTATGGGTAGCATCAGGACCGTGGTGCCCAAAAGCACCGCTATGCCGAACGCAATCACCACAATCTGAGTTGGGTGCAGCGAGAGCTTCTTAGTTTCGCTCACTTTGTAAGCCTACGCCTCACGTTCATCAATCAAAAGCAACCTGAAAACCCTACACCGCAAGTTAGTCTTTGAAAATGCGAGCGTTTGAGTCTGTTCTGATCTTTGACGGTGACTGTGCCTTCTGCTCCTCAAGCGCAAGATTGCTCAAAAAACTCACCAAGAACCGCATCGCGATCGAGCCCTTTCAGTTTCTCCCGCTTCATGACTATGACCTCAATCAAGAGCTCACCTCAAAAGCCGTTTACTACGTCACGAAAACTGAGAACTTTGTTGCAGCAAGGGCAATCGCACGCGCATTGATTGACTCAAGAACCCCATGGGCAATTGCAGGATTTCTAATGAACCTTCCCGTTGTGGTTTCCTTTGCGGAGCTGGTTTATTACTGGGTTGCCAAAAACCGCCACAAGCTGCCTGGTGGCACGCCAGAATGTGCCCTCAGATTGCCCCCAGAGGGAAAACCGGGTCAGTAGTGTTTTGCATAACTAAGCGCCAAGGAACTGCATGCAGCTAATTACTCTTCGGGCCCCATACCTAATTTTTTTGGGAGCCGAAACAGATGAGACCTATGCCAAGACCGGAGCCGGCGTTGCCTACTGGCGACCAGAGAGCTGCATGGGACAGACTCGACTTGAGGGTGGAACGGTCGACCTGGGACTTCCTGAGCACAGTCTTGAATCGGCTGCCAAGGCGGGAGCCAAAAGCCTCCTAATCGGCACGGCAGTAATCGGCGGGGCTATCCCGAAGGCCTGGAACGAAGTCCTGGTTCTGGCAATGTCTTTGGGAATGGAAATCGTTGCCGGAGTCCACACCAGACTCAACGACATTGCAGAGCTTGAAAGTGCTGCAGAGAAATACGGCGTATCGCTAATTGATGTCCGAGTCCCCCCAAGAAACATCCCGGTCGGGACTGGGAAAAAGCGACCTGGAAAGAGACTGCTCACGGTTGGAACCGATTGCGCGCTAGGCAAGAAGTACACCGCGCTGGCACTTGAGCGAGAACTAGAAGAACAGGGCAGAAAGGCCACCTTTAGAGCCTCCGGCCAAACCGGCATCATGATTGCCGGTAGTGGCATGCCAATTGATGCGGTGGTTGCAGACTTTTTATCTGGTGCAGCTGAAATGCTCTCCCCGGCAAACGATCCAGATCACTGGGACATCATCGAGGGTCAGGGCAGCATCTACCACCCCGGTTACGCGAGCGTCTCAATGGGGCTACTCATTGGCTCCCAGCCGGATGCGTTTGTGGTTTGCCATGAGGCAAACCGGAGCCACATCTCTGGCTGGCCTGAGTTTGAGCTTCCGAGTATTCAACAGGTGATTGACCGAACCATTTCAATTGGCGCTTCCACAAACCCAGAAATTCGCTGCATTGGACTGAGCGTGAACACGAAAAAGCTCAGTGAGACACAGGCTCTTGATTACCTTGCGAAGCTGAGTGCAAAGTATCAGCTGCCGGCAACCGACCCAATTCGCTTCGGAGTCAAAGAGCTAGTGAAGGAGATGCACTAAGTGGAATTCAAGATCGAGGCCATGACGCTACCCCTGGAGCGTCCCTTTGCCATTACCGGCCACACCTTCACAAGCCTTCAGGCTGTGGTGGTGACCCTCACTCACAATGGATTTCAGGGCCGCGGCGAGGGAGACGGGGTTTACTACCTGGGTGAGACTCAGGAGAGCATGCAGCTTCAGCTAGAAAGTGTTAGAGATGCGGTAGAGGCCGGCATAACACGGGAGGAGCTGCAAGATTTACTTCCAGCCGGCGGTGCGAGAAACGCTCTGGACTGCGCGCTTTGGGACCTGGAAGCAAAAACATCAGACCAGAGAATTTGGAAACTATTGCAAATGCAACCCAAGACGCTAATCACAGTCGCGACCGTGGGAATGGGAACAGCTCAAGAAATGGCGGCAAGGGCAAAAGAATTTGCAGGCTACCCAAACCTGAAGATCAAACTCGATGATCAAGACCCAATTCAAAGACTTGATGCGATTAGGCAAGCCAGACCGGACGCCAAACTGGTGATAGATGTGAACCAGGGCTGGGAGTATCAGGAGCTCATCGATTACCTGCCCGAGCTTCAAAGGCTTGAGGTCGCCATGATCGAACAACCACTTCGTCGGGCGGGAGACAAGCGACTCGAGGAACTAGAAAGCCCGATTCCCATCGGTGCCGATGAGAGCTGCCTCACACTCGAGGAGTATCACGAGATAAAAAGCCGCTACCAGGTCATAAACATCAAGCTTGATAAAACTGGCGGTCTAACCGAGGCGCTCAGGATTGTGAAGGCCGCGGTCAAAGACGGCAAAAAACTCATGGTTGGCAACATGACCGGGAGCTCACTCTCCATGGCTCCGGCCTACGTAATAGGTCA
>JAGYIH010000119.1 GCA_018402615.1 Aquiluna sp. | reverse complement strand
CGCGAGCCAGGGTCCAGATTGCCAAGGTGGTTGAAACCTCGCTTGCAATCCCGCAGCTATCGGTGACCGGGACGGTCACGATTTCCAAGAACTTGCCTGCAGAGCAAACGCTTCGGCTAGAGCAATTGGTTGCCGCCTGGGAGCTAACCCTGCAGGCAAATCCAAAGCTGCATTCAAGTTTCACCGGTGAGGGTTTTGTCTCTCCCGAACAGGTTCGGGTGGCGGTTTTGCTCAGCACACAGCTTGGTTTTGTTTCACCGGTGGTGCCACTGAGTGCCGATTGGAAGACATCATTTGGCGCTGTAATAGCCGCAGCCAGAATGAACAAGATCGAGCTTGCGAACTTGCAAGGGGCAACCACGTCTGTGACAGATCTCTCCGACTACCCAATCGTGCAGGCCAACACCCTGTTGATGGCGGGTCAAACCAGTGGCGTAAATATTGGCAAGGTGCGAGAAAGCGGCGAGCGCTACGAGTTTGGTGTCACAATTGTGCTCGATCACAGAATTGCTGATCCGGGTGATGCCGCAATGGCGCTGGTGTCATTTGAGCGAGCACTGAACGAGGTAATGGATGGCCACCGCTAGGGACCGCGCTCTGGTAGTCAAGGTCGCTCGGATGTATTACGAGCAGGACATGTCTCAGGACCAGATCGCCAGGGCCATGCTCACCAGCCGTTCAAACGTCTCCAGAATTCTTTCGGTTGCCAAAAAGCGCGGCATTGTTGAGTTCCGAATCGTGGAGACCGCGAAGCGAGACACCGAGTTGGAGCAGATGCTGGTGAATCGCTTCGGCCTGATGAACGCCCTGGTTGCCAAGGTTCCAGCCGGAACCAGTGACTACAAGGCAGTTGGTCAGCTCGCGGCGACCCATTTTTTGACCCACCTAAAACCAAGGGTCAAGGTCGCAATCTCCTGGGGTCGCTCGCTGCAGGCGATGGTGAACGAGCTAGAGGAAGATCAGCGTCCGGATGTGACGCTGATTCCTCTGATGGGTGGGATGACTGCAACCCCCTCCTCACTCAACGGTGAGACCCTGATCAGGTCTTTGGCGGGCAAGCTCAAGGCAGAGTTTCAGGTGCTACATGCTCCCACCATCGTGCAGTCTCCAGACGTGAAGCTGGCGCTGATGCAGGAGCCCAGCGTGAAGAGTGTCATTGACGCCGCTAAGACCGCGGACGTGGCATTTGTTGGCATCGGAGCCAAGGATGCCACCAGCTCGAGCTACATCCTGCAGGCGGCTGGTCTAAAC
>JAGYIH010000118.1 GCA_018402615.1 Aquiluna sp. | reverse complement strand
AGGCTTTTGATCCAAGAGCCGAAAGTTGCTCGAGCTGAGTCAGAGTGTTCGCACAAAAAGTATCTCCTGCCCCAACGGTGTCCTGGACCTGGACTTTTCTGGAAGCGACATCGATTCGGGTTTTACCCTTGCGGTATACGCTTGCGCCCTCGCCGCCTCGGGTGACAAACACGATCTTCGCGGTGTCCCCAATCCAGTCCCAGGCAATCTGGTCAATTGCGCCGCCACTATCTGCTGCGGTTTCCAAACCGTATAGCCAAGCGATGTCATCGTCGGAGGCTTTGATCAGGTGAGAAAAGGAGTTCACGCGCTCTACGCGCTCACGCTCTTTTGATACCTCAAAGCCCAGAGCTGGACGGACGTTTATATCGTGCGAGATGGTTAGTAGCTCTTGGTCAAAAAACTCTTTGGCCCAGGCTTCGATGACTGCGTTTCCAGGAGGCATCGCCATCGACAAACAGCCAAACTGAATGGTTGTTGCTCCAAGTGCTTGCATGGTGTCAATGGTTGGAAGCTCGCTTTTGGTCCAGGCCCAGTCGGCGGTATTTTCAACGTAGAAAGAGTAGTTGGCACCACCGGATTCACCAATCGATGCGATGGCAACCGTTGATTGCTGTGTGGCATCGATTGCGTGATCAAGACCCACTTTGTTATCAACTAGTCGCTGGCGAATTTTCTGGCCGAAGGCGTCGCTTGAGATTCGGGCCAAAAGCTGTTGCTTGGCACCAAGCCTTGCGAGAGCGATTGCAACATTGGCGTTGGCTCCGCCAACCACCGCCTGGTAGCGCCCCTTTGCGGTTTTGTCCTCGATGAGGTCAATAAGGGCTTCTCCGATAACTACGATCACGGACTCAGTTTAGAGTGCACCTCTAGGCTAGAGATTATGGAAATCAAATTATCGAAACAGGCCATCCTCACACCTCTTATTGGGCTGGTGGTTGGCTGGACCCTGTTCATGTTTGCGATCTATTCGGACCTGTTTATATTCCCGATCTATGACTCTCAAGGGATGTATCAAGGGGAGGCACAAGTTGTTCGCATCTCCACTTATCTGATTCTTTTGGCCATAGTTGTCTTTGGTCTTTTGGCCCTTTCCGGCCAGCGCATGGCCCTTCGAGCCAGAGAGTTAGCTGGCCCGGAAAACTCCCTGGCAAGAGCGGCTCACCGCTTTGGAAACTTGGCTGTGATTGTGGCGCTGGTTGCTGGAGCGGTCTACGCGATCGGTAACTTCCTTGGAGCATTTACCTCATTTGGTAATCGCGA
>JAGYIH010000117.1 GCA_018402615.1 Aquiluna sp. | reverse complement strand
TGAGCGTACGCAGACTCCTTGTCATCAAGACCCAGCGTGCTGGTCTCAATCAGCACCTTGCCCTTCATGTGTTGTGTAATCTCGGCAAGCACACTCACGAGAGCGTTCGGAGAGGGAAGACTCGAAATAATCACGTCTGAATTGGCAGCAACCTCAGCTGGAGAACCTAGGGCCTTACCCCCATCAGCAACAAGCTGCTGATTTGGCTCCGGCCTAACATCAAAGCCGACAACGTCAAAGCCCTTATTTATCAGGTGCATCGCGATGGATGATCCGATGTTGCCAAGCCCGATTACTCCAACTACACGCGACAAATTCACTTCCTTTCCCTAAACCAAGTTTCGATGCTCAGGTTATCTGAGTAAGCCCGGCAGCCAGGTAGCTATCTCTGGGAAGAGCAGCAGCAGACCCAGCATGGCAAACATGATTAGCACGAATGGGAACGAACCGGCGAAGATGTCTTCCACGCTCGCCCGCTTGCCTAAAGTCGCGTTCATGGCGAATGGCACCATGCCAAACGGCGGAGTTAGAAGGCCAATTTCAACCGCGACGATAAATACGATTCCGAACCAAATCGGATCAATGCCCAGGGCCAGAATCGAAGGGAACATCAACGGGATTGCCAGAAGAATGATTGAACTCGAATCCAAGATTGTTCCCATGACCACAAGAATCAGAATGAACAGCAACATCAGCAAGATGATGCTGATTTCAAGACCCTGAATGAACTTGCTAACCTGGTTTATGAAACCACTTGTGGCAAGCATTCGAGAGAAGAATCCGGCGGCGATAAGCAATAGCAGAATTCCACCGACACTGAGCGCGGTCTGCTGGAAGGACTTGAAGAACTTCTTCCAGTCCATTCCCATCAGTGGGGCAATTGCTAGCGCCCCGACAGCACCAACAGCACTTGCCTCGGTTGGGGAGAACAACCCACCCCAAATACCACCGATCACCAAAGCCACCAGCGAAACGATCGGAAGTGCGCCAAGCATGGCTCGGCCGAAAGTCATCTGGTTTATAGGAATAGCGATTGTCTGAGTCATCAGACCGGGAGTGCGGAGCTTAATGGTTTGATCCACGTCTGCAACGTCGTCAAAGTCATCCTCAAACTCATTCGCTGAGCCAGCCTTTTCCGCTTTGGCTTTTGCTTTGGCCTGCGCTCGAAGCACGAGGCGATTCGGCTTTTTGCTCTCAATTCCAAACATGTCGGGCCGAATGAAGCTTGCAACGAACAGATAAATGGCAAACATCAACGCGAGCACGATTCCCGGGACAACGCCGGCGATGAACAT
>JAGYIH010000116.1 GCA_018402615.1 Aquiluna sp. | reverse complement strand
GTGATCGAAGACCCGGAAACTGGGTCCGTGATTCGGCTGGCGATGGAAAACGAAACAGGTTCTGCCGAGATTCTGGTCGAAAAGGGAGCTTTTCAGGTTCAAATCCCACAATTTCCTTACAGCCGACCCTTGCTCTATTCAGGACAGCGAGTGGTGTTATCCTGGAGCGTGGAAGCCAATTCTTTGCAGGTGAAAAATCCCTCTTCTGAATGGTTAGCCGAGAATCCTCAGGACGCAGTTCTGATTGATTGCATGAATGGAATTTTCGCATTCATGCAGGCTGGAGCAGATTTGATTTACAATCCAGTCGAGGCGCCATCCAAATTTCTGGTGTCTTCCAGCAGCCCAGTCAGAATTTACAACGAGGAGCTGGATAAGGTTTTTATTCTCAAGTTTCAAGTGGGATTCATGAAAAACGGGGTGCTCTACTCACCTGGAAAAGAGGCGAATTCAGAGGATTCACGGGCTATTGCGTACCGTTGGGAGGGGGACAATCTCGTGGTCATGACAGAATACGACTCTCCAGTGATCGTTGGTGAGGGAGCTGGAGCTAATTTTTCTCCAGATGGACTTTTTGAAATGCAGATCACTAACCAGAGAAAAAACATGCTGGAGTTTGCTGTCGAAAGCGGAAAATTTGAAATGATTCCCTCTGAGCTGGTAGGCTGGATGTTTCGGATTGGCTCCGGGAATTCTTTGCAAGTGGATTACAACCAGAGCATTGGTCGAATGATTGTCAGAACGCTTCCCGGACACCAGGGCATCAGTCAGGTTAAATTGCCTGACGGAAGTTTGGTGAACCTGGAATCTGGTGGGGCCATCTCTTTTAAACTTAAGGGCGGACAAGTTAATCTGGATTTCGTTGCTGGAGGCGGGGTCACCTTCGAATCCCCAACCGGATTTGCTACCAGTATTAACGGATTCCCAGTCGATGTTCCAGCCGGACCAGACGGGCGGTCTATGTCGGCTTTCTCGTCCGCAGGTTTTTCGGAGTTTCAATTTGAAGTGGATCGAGTGGTGCAGGGCCCCTTGTCTGGGGAAGAACCTTGAGAATTAGGAATTAGGAATTAGGAATTAGGAATTAGGAATTAGGAATTGGGAATTGGGAGGGTTTACGCTGGGCTGTTTGACTCTCCATTACAGAGCGGGAGGAGATTGAGGGCGGCTGAGTATGTTTTGCAGCCGTCTTCGATTTAGATTGCGACCGCTTCAGCTTTGGCGCCGAGTTTTGTGAAATTCTCCATCATTCTTCGCCCTTCTTGGGTGAGAATGCTTTCTGGATGAAACTGCACACCCCAAACCGGCAGCTCCTTGTGACGTAACCCCATAATTTCTCCCTCATCGGTTTCGGCTGTCAC
>JAGYIH010000115.1 GCA_018402615.1 Aquiluna sp. | reverse complement strand
CATCCGCCGTTCTGATTCTCTTTTTCCTAATGATTCTGGGGACCATCTGGGTTGGTCAGATACGCAGAAAGATTGACCAATGACGACCTTGACAAAGGCTTCCCCCGTGGCGATCGCGCGCCGTAAGCGCAAGATTAGGCCCGGCAGCGTCCTGCGCTTTGTCGGCCTGGCAACAATAGTTATCGCATTCATGGGTCCAATTGCCTGGATGGTGGCTGCCAGCTTGAAGTTCAATGTCCAGATTTATGACCCGAACCAGGCCTTTATTTTTGAGCCAACTCTCGCAAACTACGAAACTGTTTTTGATCCCCGACGAGGCAACTACCTAACCTTTATTTGGAACTCATTTTTCGTTGCTTTCGTGGCGACCCTGCTATCACTATTTTTTGCCGTGCCAGCCGCCTATGCAATGGCCAGATTCCGGATGAGAAAGTCCTCAATGACGGTGTTGCTAGCAAGAATCATTCCAGGAATCAGCTTGCTCTTGCCTTGGTACTTCATCTTTGCTCAGCTTGGCTTTACGGGCAGCTATACACCGCTGGTTCTGTCGCACATGTTCGTATCGATGCCGCTAATTCTCTACATCATGATGTCCTTCTTCGAGCAATTACCGGAAGAGCTGGAAGAATCCGGTCAGGTCGATGGCCTCACTGCAATCGGAGCATTTTTGAGAATTAGCCTCCCTCTGTCGATTCCTGGTATTGCAACAGCGTCGATCCTGTCGTTCATTTTCTCTTGGAACAATTTCATGTTTGCCCTGGTGCTCTCAGGACCCAGCACCAAGACCCTTCCGGTGGCCGTCTTCGACTTCATCGGTTACGCAAGCATTGACTGGGGAGCGCTCATGGCGGCTTCGGTGGTCGTCACCACCCCAATCATGTTGATTGCGCTCTTCACCCAGCGTTACATCGTCTCGGGCCTCACCGCTGGAGCAACGAAGGGCTAGATGTTGAGCGAACAACCACCAGTAGCCCTTGTTGTTATGGGCGTTCAAGGCATCGGGAAATCGACAATTGGCAAACTACTCTCAGAGCGACTCGGGGTCCCGTTTGTAGACGGGGACGCCCTGCACCCGGAGCGAAACAAGGCACTTATGGCCTCAGGCAAACCGCTAACTGACGAAGACCGAGCGCCTTGGCTGGACAAGGTTGGAAGCGCTCTTGCTGAGCATCAAGAGACCGGTGGCGCGGTAATCGCCTGCTCGGCACTTCGAAGGTCCTACCGAGACATCATCCGCGAGCACGTTCCCAGAACTTTCTTCCTTGAGCCGTTTGGACCAATATCTCTGGTGGCAGCGCGGGTAGCGGCAAGAGACCATGAATTTATGCCCATGTCATTGCTCGAGTCTCAGTACAAAACCCTCGAAC
>JAGYIH010000114.1 GCA_018402615.1 Aquiluna sp. | reverse complement strand
CCAGGGGCGCAGCCAGCGAACCGAGAGGTCCGAAAATTGTCAATATTTATTGCCTAGCGCCAACCGTTGAGGGACAATCTTGATATGAAAGACATGGAAGCCTTTTCCCTGGCGCTGCTCAACTCGGCCACCGTTGCCCATCTTCAACATTGGCAGACCAAGAACTACTCGACCCACAAGGCGCTCAAAAAGTACTACGAGCAGATTCCACACCTGACCGACCGCCTGGTCGAATGCTTTATGGGGCGGCACGGGATACTTGCGGACTTTGAGGAGGAGCTGGAGATTGAAAAGAACCCCATCCGCTACTTCAAAGCCTTGCAAAAGTATGTAGATGACTCTCGTAAACACTTGCCAAAAGACTCAGAATTGCAGAATATTTGCGATGAGATACTTTGCCTGATAAACACCACGCTGTATAAGCTCGAAAACCTCTCTTAAAGGACCAAAAATGCACAAGTTCACCGTGATGAAGTCATGTAACGACAATCCTGGTCGCAAAGAAAAGACCAAGAACAATGTCATGCAAGAAGGTAAGAACAAGCCTATGGGCGAAAAGATGACCATGAAGGGCCGCGACACCAAGATGATGACCAATAACTCCGGTGAGATGTATCAGAAGTGACCTCTTGTAAGAGCTGCCGGTTTTATGAGGGCGAGCAGTTTGGCAATTGCAGACGCTATCCCAAGCAAATAATGAAGCAGCATAGCGGTTGGTGCGGAGAGCACTCTCCGATTGCAGTACAAGAAGCAGTACAAGAAGCACCGAAAGAAAGGAAAAAGCGTGAACCTAAGACCTCTGCGTGACCGGATCGTGGTCCGACCTATCGAGCGGATCAAGAGCCAGGTTCTCGATGTCGTTATGTCTGAACTGCCCAATACCGGCGAGATCCTAGCCTGCGGGCCTGGTGAGGTCGATAAGAAGGGCCGGTTCATTCCCAACCCCTTGGAGATTGGCCAGCGCATCCGGTTTGGGACTGCGGAGGAGTATCTAAGTTACCCACGCTGCGAGGTTGATGGCGAGGAGCTGATCGTGATGTCTTGGAAAGATGTCTGCTTCATAGAAAATCATGGCCAAAACCACTAACAAGCCCATCCCCAAGACTACAACGGGCGCGGGCAAGACCTACAACCCAACGGACAAAGGCGCCGGTATGACCGCCAAGGGCCGTGCAGAGTACAACGCAAAGAACAACTCAAACCTTAAACCCCCAGCACCAAACCCTAAGACAAAAGCAGATGCGGGCCGTAAAGCATCATTTTGTGCGCGGATGTCAGGAATGCCTGGGCCTATGAAGGACGAGAAGGGCAGACCGACTCGCAAAGCAGCATCTCTCAAGAACTGGAACTGTTAAATGGCTACCAAACCTGGGCTATATGCCAACATCGCAGCAAAGAGGGAGCGGATCGAGGCCCAAA
>JAGYIH010000113.1 GCA_018402615.1 Aquiluna sp. | reverse complement strand
TTACCAACCCGAACAATCTCCTCAACATTTTCCGGCAGACCGCGACAATCTCAATCATGGCCGTGGCGATGACCTACGTGATCGCCGCAGCCGAAATCGATCTGAGTGTTGGCTCAGTTGCAGGATTGGCTTCGGTGGTTACCGCAATAACACTAAACAGCTACGGATTGATTCCAGGTATTTTGGCGGGGTTGATGGTGGGTGTGATCGCGGGATCTATCAGTGGCGGGCTTGTTGCTTGGTTAAAGGTGCCTTCATTTTTAGTAACACTTGGCATGCTCGGGTTAGTTGTTGGTGTAGCACGCTGGATAACAGAGTCAGCCCCAGTGCCAATCGCAAACACTGACTACATAGCAATCTTCGGCGGTGGAGATCTTGGTCCAATACCGACTCTGTTGGTGTGGGTTATCTTCGCTGTTGCGCTAGGAACTCTAATCATGAACAAAGGCACCTTTGGTCGCCACGTCCGTGCTACCGGGGGAAATCTAGTTGCCGCAGGCTATACCGGCATCAAGACAGCCCAGGTGAAGTTCATGGTGCTAATGATGTCCGGTGTGTTTGCCGCTATTGCCGGAATGCTCTATGCCGGCAGGCTCCAATCAGGAAGATTCCAATGGGGAACGGGCGATGAATTGTCTGTCATCGCGGCGGTAATTCTTGGTGGCACCAGTCTGTTCGGAGGGCGCGGAATGGTGATTGGTTCGCTCTTTGGTGCGCTGTTTATTGGCCTAATAAACAACGGACTGATTCTTGCGGGACTGGACGTGAGTCAACAGCAGGTCGTGCGGGGAGCAATCATCATCCTGGCCGTCGCGCTTTCTAGGAAGAAGTAGAGAATGACTAACGTGCTAAGGGCGGGAATCGTGGGTGCTGGTTTCATGGCTGGTGTCCACGCCCGCGCAATCAGAGACTCAGGTCATGAAGTCTTTGGTATTTCGGGATCCAACCCGGAATCCAGTTTCCGGGCAGCCAGCAGGCTAAATGTTGAGAAGGCTTTTTCCTCTTGGCAAGAGCTAGTCACATCACCTGATGTTGACGTAGTTCATATCTGCACACCAAATGAGCTTCACGCACCAATCATCAAGGCGGCCGTTGCGGCGGAAAAGCAGATAGTTTGTGAAAAGCCAATCTCTGTTTCTCTAGAGGAGGCTCTAGAAATCAAGAGCGTTGTTGAGTCGGGTCAATCTGGTTTTGCGGTACCTCTCGCCTATCGTTTCTACCCGATGGTTCGAGAGTTGCGCGGCAGAGTGCTAGCCGGGGAAGCGGGCGAGATTCATCTGATTCACGGAAGCTACTTGCAAGACTGGCTTTCCGCCTCCTTCAGCAGCAATTGGAGAGTTGACTCGATTGCAGGAGGCAAGTCCAGAGCGTTTGCGGACATAGGAATGCACTGGTGTGACCTGATGGAATTTGTCTCCTCAGACCGAATTG
>JAGYIH010000112.1 GCA_018402615.1 Aquiluna sp. | reverse complement strand
ACCCCAGTCCGGGAAGCACTGGTGCTGCTTGAGGCAGAGGGCCTCTTGGTTGGGGAACCAAACCGTGGAGTGAGTGTTGCAGATGCAGACTTCAATGCAATTAAGGCCGTCTACATACAGCGCATGTTGCTTGAGCCCTATGCAATGCGCCGTGCAACCAGGAGAATCTCCCACCGCGACCTAGATCGTGCTGGTGATTTACTCGAGCGGATGAACTCTGCCTCAAGAGCAAGTGAGGTGGTTTCGGTTCCAGAGCTGAATCGGCAGTTCCACTTTTTGTTCTATGACGCCTGCGGCAATGATGCGCTCACCACTCAGATTGAACAACTCTGGCAGCGCTGGCCATGGGATCTGCTCTCGGTTATCAAGGAGCGGCCAAACGAGTCCCAAAAAGAGCACAATGAAATGATTGAGGCGGTTAGAAGTGGAGACGTGGTTCGAGTTGCTGCAGCAACCGAGCAGCACCTACGCGCCAGCTACATGAGCCTTGGAAAACACCTAACCGGTGCAATGCCTGAGGACGTCTTCGACCTGGATGTGGACTAGGTACGAATTCCCAAGATCTCTTCGGTGTGCTCCCCCAGAGCGGGAACCTTGCTTACCTTCTTCTGTCCGCCACTTGCTAAAAATGGCGCGAGCAGCGCTTCAAAGCCCTTGCCAGCTTGGGTTTGAGCCTCAATCCAGCGTCCTCTAGCCAGCAACTGCGGGTGAGTAACCACCTCAGATACTTCACGCAAAATCCCATAGGGAACATCGGCATTTTCCAGACGCTCAACGAGTTCTGCTGCATCAATCCTTGCAAATGCATTGGCAACCTCTGTCTCCAGCCGGACCCGATCGGCAACCCTTCCTGAGTTGGTCGCGTAGTTTGGTTCCTGTGCAAGGTCACTGCGATCCAGAACCTCGCTGCAGAGCCTTAGCCACTGGCCGTCGTTCTGAACGGCAATCTGAACCTCTTGTCTATCCTTCGAAGTGAAGGGACCATACGGGGTGATTGATGCGTGTCCCCTACCAGCGGGCGGCGGGGTGACACCCGAATATTTGTCGGCTAGTAGCAACGGGCTCATCCACTCTGCGAGGGCATCAAATAACGAGATATCAATGCGCTGACCAAGACCAGTTGTCGTTCTCTCAACCAGAGCCGCATTGATTGCGGCGAGGGCGTAAACGCCACCGGCCAAATCCCCAACCGAGATACCCGGGCGAGCCTTTTCCTGCTCGGTACCAGTTGAGGCAATCACACCGGCCTCGCCCTGAACTAGTAGGTCGTATGCCTTTCGGTCAGCGTAGGGGCCCTCTGTTCCATACCCAGAGATATGAGCACGGATCAACTTTGGAAATTGCTCCATTTCGATGTCCGAGACAATTCTTTCAAACGCACCTGGTGCAAGGTTTGACACCAGCACGTCTGCCCTGGCGAGCAGGGTCATTAGGTCCTGCTTGCCCAATTCGGACTTTAGGT
>JAGYIH010000111.1 GCA_018402615.1 Aquiluna sp. | reverse complement strand
GGAGAAGGCTCGAGATGACATTGGTAAAAGTGTGAGCAATTGGGCGCTAAATGTCAAATCTTCTGGCTTTGTTACTTCTTGTTTCCTAGTCAGCTACTCCGTAGAGCCGGTCCCCAGCATCCCCAAGGCCTGGGACTATGTAGCCAATTTCATTTAGCTTTTCGTCTAGTGCGCCAAGCACAACGTGGACTTTCTTCCCTGGCCACTTTTGCTCTAGGTGCAGCTTCACGTTTTCAACACCTTCGGGAGCACCAAGCAGGCAGACACAGGTGACATCCCTAGCCCCACGTTGAAAGACGTAGTCAATCGAATCATTTAGCGTGCCGCCGGTTGCCAGCATCGGGTCGATTATGAATACCTGGCGATCACCCAGGTCATCTGGTAGTCGGTTGGCATAGGTAAAGGGCTGAAGGGTCTCTTCATTGCGTTTAATCCCTAGGAATCCAACCTCCGCGGTCGGTAGCAATTTTGTCATGCCCTCAAGCATTCCCAGTCCTGCACGCAGGACTGGGATGATGATGGGCCTTGGGTCTGCAATCTTCTGGCCTGTTGTTTGCTGGAGTGGGGTTGTGATTGAAACTTCTTCGGTTCTCACCTCTCGTGTTGCCTCATAGGCAAGAAGGGTCACTAGTTCCTCTGCAAGAAGTCTGAAGATAGGGCTACGGGTGTCTTTGTCTCTGAGAATTGAGATCTTGTGTTGAACCAGTGGGTGGTCCACAACTGTTAGTCGCATACGCTAAAGCCTATGGACTTTGAGGCTCTTATGCAGCTTGCTTTAGTAGAGGCAAGAAATGCCGGCGATGACGTGCCGGTTGGTGCGGTGTTGGTTGACCCGAACGGCAATGTTGTTGCGGTTGGTCGCAACCGCAAGGAAGAGCGCTCTGATGCCACCAGCCATGCTGAGATCGAGGTTATTCGCGCTGCAGGTGAGGCTCTGGGGGATTGGCGACTTCATGAGCTAACTCTGGTTGTGACCTTGGAGCCCTGCGTGATGTGTGCCGGGGCAATAGTGGCAGCAAGAATTCCAAGGGTTGTCTTTGGAGCCTGGGATGAAAAGGTTGGAGCCGCTGGATCCCTGTATGACCTTTTGCGAGATGCAAGGCTGGGCAGGCCGGTTGAGGTTCAGGGTGGAGTTTTGCTAGCTGAGTGCTCGCTTTTGCTAGAGGAATTCTTCGCGTCAAGACGGGGAAACTAGTTCTTCGGTTGGCTTTGCCTTATTGCTAAGCTTCTCAGCGGTGACGTGTCCGAGCGGCCGAAGGTGCAACTCTCGAAAAGTTGTGTGGGTGAAAGCCCACCGTGGGTTCAAATCCCACCGTCACCGCCATTGTCATGAGTCGGGACATCGTTCCCGACCGAACCCACGAAATCATGAATTTCGTGGGTTCATTCATTTATCGGCAGCTGTCGAAAGACTTACAAATAATTGGAGGTCCCATGATCTCCGAAACTCAATGTGGCCATTGGTCCTCAAGGCCTGACGGGCAAACTCTCTTTCC
>JAGYIH010000110.1 GCA_018402615.1 Aquiluna sp. | reverse complement strand
TTCTTAGGGAATCTGGCGTGCCGACAATCGAGCTTCGTGCAGGCGTGGTGATTGGTTCTGGCTCTGCAAGCTTCGAGATGCTGCGCCACCTAACCGAGCGCTTGCCAATCATGGTCACGCCCAAGTGGCTCAAAAACCGCATTCAACCAATTGCCATCAGAGACGTACTTCGCTACCTGGTCGGAGCGGCGACCATAGACAAAAACATCAACAAGGACTTTGACATAGCGGGCCCGGATGTCTTCACCTACATGGAGATGATGCACCAATACGCCGAGGCCGGAGGCCTCAGGCGCCGCATCATTATCCCGCTGCCAGTGCTGACTCCAAAACTCGCCTCGGGCTGGATCGGGCTGGTAACGCCGGTTCCGGTAACACTCGCTAAGCGCCTGGTGGCCTCGCTAAAGCACGAGGTTGTCGCGCGCAATGACGACATTAGGAAACTGATTCCAGATGGCCCTGGAGGCCTAACGACGTTTAGGGACGCAGTCGAGCTTGCACTCTCCCGAATCAAACAAATGGACGTGGAAACTCGCTGGTCCAATGCTTTGACACCGAACACTCACTCCGAACCACTTCCAACAGATCCAGACTGGGCCGGTGGTTCGCTCTATGTTGACCGCAGAGAGTACTCCTCGGAGGACAGCGTCGAAGATGTCTGGGCCAGGGTCGAAGCAATTGGTGGCCAAAACGGCTACTCCACTGCCACCTGGGCCTGGGAACTGCGCGGTCTGATGGACCGGGTGATTGGTGGGGTTGGATTGCGCCGTGGTCGTCGTGACCCAAATCGTTTGATGGAAGGCGAAGCGCTGGACTTTTGGCGCGTTGAAAGAATTGCCAGGCCAGAGCTACTAAGACTTCGGGCTGAGATGAAGATGCCCGGGCTTGCCTGGTTGGAGTTTCAAGTCACCAAAGCCGATGACGGTAAGACGCACCTTTTGCAGCGAGCGTTCTATCACCCGAGGGGTCTATTTGGTCATGCCTACTGGTGGGCGGTGGCAATCATGCACGGTGTGGTGTTCCCCTCAATGGCCACAAAAATGGCTGGACCGAGCGCCAAAAAGGTGCTCGCCAGCTAGCATTCTCTGGTGCCTAAAACCCGCCTCGCAGTAATAGCTCTGATTGGCGTTGGCTTTACCTGGGGTGCTGCCTTTGTCCTTATGAAGGATGCTATCGAGCAGCAGCCCTACATGGACTTTTTGGCAACCAGGTTCACCATCGCAGCGTTTGCGATGATCCTGTTGCGCCCGTTTGTTGCGCTCAAGATGCAAGCTGGCGACCTAAAGTACGGAGCACTTATCGGTGTGGTCTTGGCCTTTGGCTACATAACCCAGACCATCGGTTTAGAACTCACCACAGCCGCCACCAGCGGCTTTCTAACCGGTCTCTACGTCGTGTTCACCCCCTTGATTGCATGGTTGTTCGTGAAGTACAAGATCAGCGGCAGAGTAGCCATTGGGGTGCTGTTTTCAATTGTTGGGTTGGCGATATTTTCTGGCGCTGCGCAGAGC
>JAGYIH010000011.1 GCA_018402615.1 Aquiluna sp. | reverse complement strand
TCAGAAGAAGTTTTTTTAGCGGCCTAACATCTCGCATTGACAGCGGCCGGAGCGATACCTCGCCAAACCGGATGTGCGCATTTTCCACCACGCTGGCAAGATTACCCCCATGCCCCTGACAACGAAGGCGCAATTGCGCAAGCAACACGCAGCATTGCGGCCACGATCCAACTCTGGCCTGACAGCCTCGCTGGAGGCTGCAATCGCCGCGCTTGGAGTAACCACCGTTGCCAGCTACCACCCGCTTGCATCGGAACCCGACGTCGGTGAGTTCAACCTGAAGTTTGCAAGGTCTGGAAACCTGCTGCTACCACGCGTGACCGAGGATGGTCTCGAGTTTGCCCAGGGCGAATTGACCATGGGCAACCTGGGCATCATGGAGCCAACCGGTGAGGCCTTTCCAATTGATGCGATTGAGCTGTTTTTGGTTCCAGCTCTGGCGGTAGATAGAAGCGGAAATCGAATTGGCAAGGGCAAGGGTTATTACGACCGAATGCTAAAAACATCCGTGGCCAAGGCTGTTGCCGTGGTGTTTGATGGCGAAATTGTGGATCAGATTGAGGCTTTGGAGCACGATGTGAGAATGCAGTACGTTGTCACTCCGACCCAGTTCATGCACTTCGAGTAGTTAGAATTCAGAGGCCATGCCAACCTATTCCTACATCTGCAAAGCCTGCGATCACTCCTTTGAAATTTTGCAGTCCTTCAGTGAAGACGCCCTCACCAAGTGCCCAAATTGCAATGGCGAGTTACGCAAACAGTTTGGGAACCTCGGAGTTAGCTTCAAAGGTTCTGGCTTTTACCGCACCGATTCTCAAGCATCGGAAGCCCCAGCTACCCCGGCGAGCACTGACTAGCCCCAGTGCGGTGGCTTATCATCCCGAAGTCGATCGTCATTTGAATCTTCTGGATCTCCCCAAGCTCTCGGGGTGTCCTCAAATGCAGGCTCTTCGAAAAGCGGCTGCTTGCGGCTCTGCAAATCCATACCCAAATCCATAGCAATTCTGTTTGCAACATCTTGAGGCCGGGCAAACAGCTCAAGAGCGTGGACTCTCAGGTACTGCCATCCCATCGCCCGCAATAGCCCCGGACGAATCCGCAACTTCTCGTCCCAGCTCTCACCAACCAGTGACCAGTCCGCATCGACTACCGCAGCCTTGCTGCCGTGCGAGACTGCAAGGCCAATCCGACCGGCAAAGTTCAGTTGCACCTTGAGTCCAAGTTTTTCTAACCGGAGCGATAAATCGCGCAGCAGTGGGTCTGGCTCACCGGCCTTAATCTCACTCAAGAAGGAAGGTGCGATCAGATCTTTGAGCCAGCGCTGGTTGTCCGGCAGCGACTGAGCAAAGTCCTCAAAGTTATAGGCAGACACAACTGTCAGTCGCTTTCTAGCCCCCACGATCAGATTTACCATCCAGCGAGCTGCGCTGGCTGAATTGAAATCCCCTAGCGTTCCAGAGATTCTCCCCTCCGGAGTGCGGCCAAAGCCAACCGAAAAAATCACGCGGTCTGCCAGCCGGTGGGTCAGTTCGGACATGGTGACGCATTCAAAGCCCTCGCGACCGTGGGCATCAAAAAACTCTGCCAGCTGCGATTGTTTGGCTACTTCTTCGGCCACCATGCTTGCGATGCGCTCGGCGTGAGAGCGAGAGGCCGTCACCACCAGGAGAGATTCCCCCGGTGTCCAACGGGCATGGTTTATAACCAGCTCGGCGACCTTGCGAACCTCTGCGTCCATGGACTCTGTAGATCCCTCGATTGTCGAACTTGCAGTGGTTCCTTCAATCACTTCGATCTGTTCGAAGTTGTACTTGCCAAAAAACTGCCCGCTGGCAGGATCCAAAATAATCTGGTCCTGATAAAAATTGTCATTCAGATACTTTCCCAAGACCTGACCCTGAATCCGATAGTTGCGGTTTATGGAAAGTACCGGCAAGTTTTCACGAGCGTAGCTAAAAACACTCTGCCTATCGGTCTCGGAGTGTCCCTGCGTGGCCCTTGCTACGGTGTCGAAATTTGCAGGGGCGGCGATTACGTCATCTCCAAAGGCAATGAGCTGTCCACCCTTAGAGAGCGAGCTGGCTGCCTCCGCAAGACCTATTGAGCTTGCATCCAAAGCAATAACGACATCGAACTTTTCTGTCGGGTCAAGCTCTGTCACTCGGTAGGGAGAGACCAGGATGGCTGGAACCAAACTGCGATAAAGTGCCTGTCCCTCAGCACTGGCGTTTTTCAAGTTCAGCTTTCGCTCGCGCAACAGTCGGCGTAAATTATCGGCCTGGGCCGGGTGGCTGATGATGCCGGATTTCCAGCGGTTTGAAAGTTCAGTTCTTATAAAGGCGCTGGTTTGAGCAACCAGCTCCTGGGCTGCCATTTCGTATTCCAACTCAATCCCAGCAAGCTGCTGGTTCGTGTATTCGGTGATGCCGGGATTTGCTGCAACTGTGGTCTCAAGTGCGGACTGCCACCAAGCCAAATCAAATTCATCATCGAGCTGCTCTACAGAAGGGTTTGTCTTGCAGAGCTCCCGAACCAAGACCCCGAGCCCGAGTTGCTCCAGCTCGGTAACAATCGGTAAGCGTTCCAGGTAGCGGTCCAAGAGCTCGGTCCCAGTTGAAAGATCCAGAAGCTTTTGGCTTAGTTGTTCAAAGCCCAGTCGGGTCAATAATTCAATGTCCGGATTTGGATCAAGGTGTTTCTGCAGTTTCTCAAGCACTTCAAAGATTCGCTCAAACTTTTGCTGGACGTCGCTTAGACCAAGTGGAACGGTTGGTGGCGCCTTGGTTTGATTTAGTTCCAGCCAGAGATCTAATTGTTCTTGGGCAGCCACCAAACCAAGGTGGAGGTTTGAAACAGAGGATCCTGGACGGATGTATTCCCTTGCAAGTTTCTTGAATCTTCTTCGGGATGCTCCCGACTGAGCACCTCGCTGATCTCGCGGACCGGTTGCCGTTATGAGATCGTGCAGAGGGCGATCGTAAATAGCTGGCAAGAACTTATCGAGCGTCTCACGAATGCCAATCAGCAATCGCAACTGCACGGACCACTGTTCGACGCTGTCGCAAGGTTTGAGATTCAAATCCGATAGGTAGAGATTTATTTGGTAGCTCAGGAGCCTAAATTCCTCGCCTGCCAGATCCTTGACCTCGCCTACGCAGTTGGATATTTCGGCTTCGGTTTTGAAGTTGGCTCCGAACCAGGGTGAATCCTTTGGGCCAAATCGAAACACTCCGGCTTCATGCGCACGATGCAGTAGATTCGCAGCGGCCTGCCGAATTGAAGGCAGTTGCTCGGGCCTAATGCGTGCACTGTTTACGGGAGGTATGCGCTTGGCTGCAAGCTCAGCGAGCTTCTCAATGATCTCTATCAGGGTCAGATTTAGCGGGTTCTCTCTCGAGTGCAGGGCACTGAAGTAGGTCTCTACGTCAGCCTGTGCTCTCTCTAGGCGCAACCTTGCCTCTGCTAATCGATGTTCATCTGACTTCTCATTTCGAGAAATTGCGGCAACGGTGTCACCCCAGGTGTTGCCCTCGCGAACCGCAAGACCCTGGAGGTTTGCTTGCGATAGCCGCTCTGCAACCTCGTCCAGGGTTTGCTGGCGCGGAGCTATCAAAAGTGCTCGCTTTTGATTCAGGGCAAGATTTGCAAGCAGGTTCACAACTGTCTGAAGGTAACCGGCGCCAGGAAGGGTCCAGACCGCAAACGATTGCCCGGACATCGCTCTTTCCAATACCGCCAGCTGCGAACTGTCGGCATTTTCAACTGGAAGTGCAGCGACTGTGGTTACCAATGGGTTTTCCCCACCGGCAACCAAAAGCTCCAAGAGTTTGCTTTTGGGAACGCCCTGCTTGGCGGTCTGCACCAGGTCCGGAACAAAGTTTCCCAGCACTAGGAGCTTTTGGGTCTCTTGAGAGCTGTCTCCAAGCAATTCCGTTACCAGAGACAAAACTGAAATTGGAATTAGCTCGCCCTGTGAATTGGCCACTGCATACAGGTCGGACTCCCGAAAGTCCGGACGCACTTTTCTGAGAATTGTCAGCAAGGCGGGATTCAAGAGCGGAGAATCCTCAACCCTCAGTTCGTAGTCATCGCCCTTGGGAAGAAGGTGTGAGCGCCATAACAAAATTGGCAGGGTGTTGCCATCCTGGGTCACGACTGCGCCAGCGGCAATAAATAGTGCGGCTATCGAGAAGTTCTGTTCGATGCTCTTGGCCTTGGCCCTGATTCGCCTGGCGGCACTGAGAGCTCTGGACTGGGCAACCCCGTCTCTAACCAGGTTGGTGATAGTGGTGGTACGGGAGCCGGTGAGCTGAGCTAACCCGCCAGGGTGAGAGCGAGACAGGTCAATCTGACCGAAGGTCGAGGCCTCAAAGGTTTGCAGCGGGTTTGAGCCACCGATTGATGTCAGCTCTTTAGTTAGCCGCTCGATTAGCTCTTGATGGTCCACTCGCCAAGCTTAAAAGCCAGCGCCCTAAAGCCTGAGTTGCCTTGCCCTAGTCCGCAGACTTTTAGTTCTGCAAAACAGCAGTCAGGAAAGCGTTTTTTGAGGCGGTATATTGGGAAGGCTTTTGGCCTCGTAGCTCAGTGGATAGAGCAACGGTTTCCTAAACCGTGTGTCGGGTGTTCGATTCACCTCGAGGCCACCTTTCGGTCAGCCGCTGCACATCTTCGCAGCGTAGTCTCCGAGTAACCCCAGACTTCTCAACTCGCTTCGCGAAACTTGAGGCCTTTGTTCGGGGTAATCAAGGAGAAACATGACTGAATCAAACTCCACCACCGGTGACCTGGTAGCAGTAGCTGCCAATGCCGGCTCATTCTCAACCCTGCTAGCCGCAGCAACTGCCGCTGGACTGGTCGAGACCCTGCAGAGCGCAGGTCCTTTCACAGTATTCGCACCAACTGACGAGGCCTTTGCAGCTTTGCCAGCTGGTCTAGTAGAGGCCCTTCTAAAAGAGGAAAACCGCGAGGCACTGGTCAAGATCTTGACCTACCACGTGTTGGGCTCTGAGGTTCATGCCGCAGACGTAGCAACCGGTGAGGTTGCAACCGTAGAGGGTTCAATGATCTCGGTAGAGGTCGGAGACAAGGTTGTTCTAAACGGAACCGCCAATGTCACCGCAACCGATGTCAAGGCATCCAATGGCGTAATCCACGTGATTGACGCCGTATTGGTGCCAGCTGGCGTAGACGCAGCAGCACTGATTTCCTAAGTTAATCAATTGAGGTGGGGGCTTCGGCCCTCACTTTTTTTGCCCTGAGGTTAGGCGGCTTGCCTCTGCAGGGCTAAAAACTCTCGCCACTGTGGCTGCTCCTTCTCGGCACCACGAACACTCCAAATGACTCCGGTTGGCATCTTTGGCGTGATCTTTAGTTCCCAACCCATCTCGGATGGCGTCTTGTCACCCTTGTTGTTATTACACCTCAAACAGCAGGCCACCAGGTTGTCCCAGGTGTCCTGGCCACCCCGGGACTTTGGCAAGACGTGATCAATGGTGTTGGCACCCTTTAGGCAGTAACCACACCTGAAGTTATCGCGGCGCAAAACACCCCTTCGTGAAACCGGAATCCTTCTAGAGTTTGGGATCCTGACGTAGCGCTGAAGCAGTATTACGGAGGGTAGTTCAAACTCTTCGGTGGCGCTTCTGACAACCGCGTTAGCATCACCCGCCAAGATAGTGGCCTTTTGATTCAGAACTAGGACCAGTGCCCGCTTGAAGCTGACGACTGCGAGCGGCTCATAGCCCGCGTTTAGAACGAGTGTGCGCAATTTCTACTCCCATCGAATTCGCCCACACGGATTGCGGGCATTCGAATCGACCCCGGGTAATAAAAAACGCGCCGCAGAAATGCGACGCGCGAAATCCCGGGAAAGGGTATACAGGGGGACCGGTGCAGATGGATCCAGTTTCCCAGCTTGGCATGCAGGCTACCTGGCATCGTTCCCTCCCCTCAAGACCCTAAATCGATACTTGAGCCAAATAGTAAGAGGGTTGGCAGGAAAAAGCGGTTAGAAACGCAGAGTCAAAAGGTGAAGATTTGGTGTCAATTAGTTTTCGATGTCAGCGAGTCGCACGATGTAGTAGCGATCGGTAAAAATCGGAGCAAGCTTTACTCGGTCTCCGGGCTGCGGTGCGTGATAGAAGTTTCCATTGCCCGCGTAGATTCCATTGTGTGAGAAGTCATTGAAAATAACGATGTCTCCCGGCACTGCCTCGGACTCTGGAATCTTGGTCGCCAGTTTGGCCTGCTGGTAAACGCTGTGCGGAAGATCAATTCCAAACTGCGCGTAAATAAACAGCACGTAACCAGAACAGTCGATACCACCGGGTGTCTGGCCACCGTATACGTAGGGAGTTCCCACCAACTCGGCTGCTGACTTCATGATGTTCGCACTGGTTATGGAGGTAAATCTTGGGTTGGCGAGGTAGTCGGCAGCCCTTGGTCCGGAGTAGCGAATTGAGGCCGAGGGCCTCACTTCAAATTCAGATGCCTCCGCTGGTTGGAAATCACCGCGAGTGAACTCAACCGCTCTGGCGGTCGCGATGGTTAGGCCCTGAACCTGGCTCACATCGCCTGATAGCTCACCGTCGCGGGTAAGGCCGGCAGCGGCCGTTACGTCGGGGGTGAAACCGTAGGAGGGAAGAGCAAAGGTTGCCATCAACCCGGTTGCTGCGGTCATGGTTAGGAATCTGCGGAATGGACTGTTCCTGCGAAAATTGTTGGTGCGAGAAAGTTCCTGCGCGCGCAAAGCCCTGCGTGACTGGTTCTTACTATCAGCAACAGTTGCTGTCAAAAGGAATCCTCCGGTGGTTCGATTCGGCTTCCGCTCGCCAAATTATAGCTACTTTTCTTGCGGCTGTCCTAAGAACAGATGCTGAGCCACATGATTGTCAACGACCAGCCCCTCGGTCAGGTTCTTATTGGACAGAAACCAGCCCTCGTTATTCCTCGTCACCAACACTGTTTCGCCTGGAATTAGTTCCAGTTCTTTCAACTGAATCAAAAACTGGCTGTCAATCTGAAGTGGTTCACCGATGCGCAGCAGAAGATACTCCCCTGGATCCAACTCCGTGAGAGCCTTGACCGAAATATTCTGGGAGCCGGCGTGGCCCAAAAGCTCCAGGCCTGGGACCGGCATACCGAACGGCGAGATCGTTGGATCCGACAATAGGTCAAGAAGCTTGCGCTCGACCTCTTCGCTCATGACGTGCTCCCAGCGACAGGCCTCGTCGTGAATCCGTTCCCACGGCAAACCGATTACTTCTAGTAGCAGTCGCTCCGCAAGCCGATGTTTGCGCATCACCTCGACTGCTGTGAGCCTTCCCTCGTCGGTGAATTCGAGCTGGCGATCGTCCTTGACGTGAAGCAGCCCGTCTCGTTCCATGCGAGCCACGGTTTGAGAAACGGTTGGTCCCGAGTGTTCCAGACGCTCGGCAATCCGAACTCGCATCGGGGTAAGCCCCTCTTCCTCAAGCTCATAAATGGCCTTGAGGTACATCTCGGTGGTGTCAATCAGGTCTGTCACTTTGCCCCCTTCAGGACAGCTAACAGCCTAACTGTGGCAGTAAACTTTGGGCCATGGCCGACATCATCATTCCTGAAAACCTAAAACCCAAAGACGGAAGATTCGGCTGCGGTCCATCCCGGATGCGTAAAGAGCAATTCGATGCCTTCGCCATCTTTGGCGATGAGTACATGGGCACCAGTCACCGCCAGGCACCCATCAAGGCGCTGGTTGGAGAGCTGAAAGACGGGCTTAGCGACCTCTTTAGAGCCCCGGCAGGCTTCGAGGTCATCCTCGGCAATGGCGGCGCCTCGGCATTTTGGGATGTCGCAACCCACTCTCTTGCGGAGCACAAGGGGCAGGCCTTGGTCCACGGTGAGTTCGGTAGCAAATTCGCCAAGATTCTAGAAACTCCGTGGTTGCAAAGCCCAACGGTAATCAACGCGGAACCCGGCACCCGGGGCGATTTCAGCCCCGAGAGCGATGTCGACCTTTACGTGTATCCGCACAACGAGACTTCGACAGGTGTGGTGACCCCGGTTCACCGACCAGCTGGCATTTCTGATTCGGCACTGATGCTTACCGATGCAACCAGCGCTGCTGGTGGCATTGATTTCGATCTGAACCAGACCGATGTTTACTACTTCGCTCCCCAAAAGAACCTCGGTTCTGATGGTGGAATCTGGTTTGCGCTGGCTTCTCCAAAAGCCATTGAGCGAATCGAAAGAGTTCACGCATCCGGCCGCTACATCCCCAACATTTTGTCCGCCAAACTCGCGCTCGATAACTCGAGGGAAAACTTCACGCTGAACACCCCGGCTCTGGCAACGCTGTTCTTTGCCAATAACCAGGTGCAGTGGATAAACAGCAATGGCGGCTTGAAGTGGGCCGATTCAAGAACCAAGCAGAGTTCAAAGGTGATGTTTGACTGGGCAGAAAAAACCTCGGTTGCCACGCCTTTTGTA
The DNA here is from genome assembly GCA_018402615.1 of Aquiluna sp. The sequence goes on along the minus strand of JAGYIH010000011.1, from coordinate 16,354 downwards.
ACGGACCCTGCTCATCGTTCCCAGGTGGTTGCCACAATTGACTTTGAGGGTGTTGATGCCAACAAGATTTCACAGATTCTGCGAGAGAACGGCATTGTCGACACCGAGTCCTACCGCAAGCTGGGAAGAAATCAGATGCGAGTTGCGACTTTTGTCTCTACTGAGCCATCCGAGTTCGAAGCGCTAACCGCGTGCATTGATTACGTCTTGGAGCGCATCTAAATGAGACTGTTTGTGCCATTTTCCGAGCGCAAAAGCCACCCTGAGGCGGTGGATGTAAACGCTAAGAGAGTGGTGCTAGCTGGAACCCTGATCTGGGTCCTGATCTTCATAGTCCTCGCTGCGCTTTATCCGACGCTGGCGAACTCTGGTCTTGAGTGGTGGCTTCACACTGCCGGAGTCGGAATCTTGCTCGGCATCGTCGGACTGATCATGATCCGAAAGCGATAGCGCCATATCCGCGATTAGCGCATCGGCCTCGTCATCACTTTGAGCCTTACCAGCCAGCTTCAACTCTGCGCGGAACTGAGCTAGCCGCTCTGCCCATGGCACCCAGTCCGGGGCCAAGATGGCATTTTCGCCGGCTATCAAATTTGTCTCCGCAACCATGGCTTGCTTGCGCTTGTCGATTTGGGTGAGGCTGATGACCCAGTGCCAACCCTCGTAACCTCGCATTAGACAGTTAAATCGAACGTCAATCGCGCCCTTTTCAACTTCGATTTCATCAACGAAATCGCCATAGGTTCCGGCCGGCAGTTCAGTCAAGGCCTGGGTGGCTAAATCCCTGTTACTAACCTTCAAGCTCGTCAGCCACCTTGCGCAACAGCTGTGCCACCTTGCGACCATGCTCGGCCTCTGGGTACTTGCCTCGCTTGAGACTTCCGCCAATTTGATCCAAAAGCTTTATTAGGTCTTCGGTGATGATTGAAAGATCCTCGGCTGGCTTGCGGTTCACCGCAACCAGGGTTGGAACCTCAAGAATGCGAACGGAAAGTGCCTGGGCACCCTTGCGCCCATCCACGATGCCGAATTCAATGCGAGAACCGGGACGAATTGTGGAGGTGCCATCTGGCAAAGCGCTGGCGTGCAGGAAAACTTCGGAGCCATCGTCAGATGCGATGAAGCCGAATCCCTTTTCGTCATCAAAAAACTTAACCTTGCCGGTGGGCATTGTTCCTACTTTCAAGTGGTCGGTTGGAAGTCTATCCGAAAGGTTAGAGTTGTCTGATGGGCGAAACTTCCAAGAGACCGCAGTTCGAGGCAACCTTGGGCTTGACCGCAGTGGCTGTCATCGCAATCTCAATCCTTTCAATTCTCGCCACCTTGATTTTGAGCGCTACGGGAGCGACCGAGATTCCAGTGTTGCTGGCACAGTTGCCGCTGATTGGTCTGCCGGTTGGTTTCCTAATCGTGATTGCGATGTTGATTGGCGCGATCATTCGGCGCTCAAAAGAGAATAGAGATTAGTGTCTTCACTACTGGAGTTATCCAAAAACCTTGCATCACTCAGCGCCAACGAGCTGTTGGGGTTGGTCGAGAAAAGTAGCTCTAAGGCCCAGGGTTGCAACGACCTTTTAGACCTCAGCAGAGTCTTGCTGTCCAGAAGAGAGCTCGAAATTCGAATTCGCTCACTGCCAGCCAAGGAACTTGGCAAGTTGCGGGCCGGTAAGGTTTCCAATTTGCTGGTTGCACTCGCACTGGCAGGCGATGCGGTTTTTGAAGAGGCGCAGCTTTTGGCTAACGAGCTGGAGCAGATTCGCCAAAAGCCAGCCCTGACATCTGGTAATTCGCTCTCCGCCTACGAGACCATGCTCTGCGTCACCGAACTGCTGTTTGCTTGCGAGCGGCACTGGCTCGGGGTAATTCGAGCGGGCATCAGGTCGCAGGATGCCAAAGAGATTGCACTCAAACTGAAATTCACTCCCAAGGAGGTTCAGTTGCGTTTCCAGCTAGCGATGCAGGCTGGACTGGTGGCTCAACAGCAAGAGCGCTGGGTCGCCACCGAGGCGGGTCTGGAATGGTTGAACATGGATCGCAAAAGTGCCTGGCTGGAACTGGCTCGTGGTCTGTGGAATTTGCCAGAAATGAAGCTGCAGCCAGGAAGCATCACCCAGCAGCTAGCAGCCGCGTATCCGTTGTTGGACCTGGGTAACCTCGAGCTATTGCAGTTCGGAGCCTTCCTGGGGCTTTTCGATGGCGATCAGTTACTGAAACCAATGCTTCAAACAACCCTTGCCAAGGCGGCTGACGCGGTTATCAAGGAACTACCGAAGGCGGAGGACAGGTTGATTGTCCAGGGAGATCTGAGCATCATTTGCCCAGGACCGATTTCTCCCGCATTGCATAGAGAACTAGACAGTTTTGCAGAAAGCGAGGACCTCGGCCTCGCTGCTAGATTCCGCATCTCAAACCTGACGCTTTCGCACGCGCTTGAGATAGGCATGGGACTCGATGAGGTTGAGAAGACTCTGAAAAAACTCAGCGGCAAGGAGTTGCCGCAGCCGGTCAGCTACCTTCTGGATGAGGTGAAGCGAAAGTTTGGTCAGCTAAAAGTTTTGGTCGGTGAGGTCGGGACGCTTGTGGAATCTGAAGACGCAATCTTGATAACGCAGATTTCGAACGAGACCAAGCTCTCGGGTTTGATGCTGCAGCGAATAACTGAAAAACAACTGGCATCCAGACTGGATTCGGAATTGATCTACTTCAACCTTCGAGACGCTGGCTACCAGGCGGTCATGTTCGCAAACAACAAGGTTGTGTCGCCGCGGTTCAGAGGCTGGGCCACCGAGCCAAAGGTTGAAAGCAACGAGCTGTTGGCGCTGTGTGAAAAGCTACTTTCCGGCACCAATATCCAGATGCAGGAAAACGACATCATGCGCCAATTGCAGTTCGCGCTGAAGAACAAATTACTGGTAAAGATTCGAGTCGAGTTACAGGATGGCTCCGAGCAGCAGTTCGAACTTGCGCCCCTTGGCATTGCCGCAAACCGACTGCGAGGAAAGGACACCGAGAAAGAGGCTGAGCGAACTCTGCCGATTTCACGGATTCGCGGAGTCGTCCTGGTTTAAGCTATTCCAATGTCTGGTCCCCTAATCGTGCAGTCTGACCGGACGGTTCTGCTCGAGACTGACCACCCGCTAGCCCAGGATGCCCGGCACGAATTGGCGATCTTTGCCGAGCTCGAAAGGGCGCCAGAACACATCCACACCTACCGCATCACCAAGCTCGGCTTGTGGAATGCAAGGGCAGCCGGTCACGACGCCGACTACATACTGGGCAGCCTAAAGAAGTACTCCAAGTACCCGCTGCCGTCACTGGTGGAGGATGAGATCTCGAACACGATCGACCGCTTTGGAAAACTCACGATAGAGCGCGATGCATCCGGGTTGCTATTGAAGTCAGACTCGGTTGCGGTATTGACCGAGGTGAGTCAAAACAACAAGATTCAAGAGTTGCTAGATGGCAGAATCGAGGCTGGCTTTAGAGTCAGAGACTGGGCGCGCGGTCAACTCAAGCAACAACTACTAAAACTCGGCTGGCCCGCTCAGGACAATGCAGGGTACACACCGGGCACTCCCCACCCCATTGAGTTATCCAGCGCGGAGTGGGCTCCAAGGCAATACCAGCTTGATGCCGTCAGCAAGTTTGTTGATGGTGGATCGGGAGTTGTGGTGCTGCCGTGTGGAGCCGGCAAGACAATCGTGGGTGCGGCGGCTATGGCACAGGTAAAGACCAACACCTTGATCCTGGTTACCAATACCGTTGCTGCCAGGCAGTGGCGAGATGAACTGCTGGCAAAGACCTCTCTCACCAGAGCTGAGATTGCCGAGTATTCGGGTTCCTCCAAGGCACTTGCTCCGGTCACAATCGCCACCTACCAAATTTTGACGACCAAGAAAAAGGGGGAGTTTTTACACCTTGCTCTTTTGAATGCTCGGGACTGGGGTTTGATAATTTACGACGAGGTACACCTGTTACCCGCACCGATCTTCAAGATGACCGCGGATCTGCAAGCCAGGAGACGTCTCGGGCTAACCGCGACCTTGGTTCGCGAGGACGGTCGAGAGTCAGACGTGTTTTCGCTCATCGGCCCCAAGCGCTTTGATGCTCCCTGGAAAGAAATTGAGCAGCAGGGTTACATTGCCCCGGCAAACTGTTTTGAAGTCCGCGTTACCCTGCCAGACGATGAGCGCATGGACTACGCAATTTCTGATCAGGACGGTCGCTTCCGGATTGCCTCAACGGCAAAGGCCAAGCTTGCGATAATGAAGAGAATCATCGAGCGCCACAAGGGTGAACCCACACTTATCATCGGCCAGTACCTTGACCAGATAGCCGAGGTCTCGGAGGCGCTCGGAGTTCCTAAGCTCACGGGAGAGACTCCCGTGGACGAGCGCGAAATCCTGTTCCAGAAGTTCCGCTCCGGTGAGCTAACCGCACTTGTGGTTTCCAAGGTCGCAAACTTCTCGGTAGACCTTCCCGAAGCATCGGTGGCTATTCAGATTTCCGGGGCCTTTGGTTCCAGGCAAGAAGAAGCTCAGCGCCTAGGTAGGCTGCTCCGACCAAAGGCAGATGGTCGCTCGGCCGCCTTTTACACAATTGTTGCCAGGGACACGGTCGAGCAGGACTTTGCCCAGAATCGTCAGCGCTTCTTAGCCGAGCAGGGCTACTCCTACGAAATCCTGGACGACACAGAGATTTAAGTTCAGCTTGCTCTCAGGAAACTTCCAGTTATAGACCGCAAGCTAAAGACATGGAAAACCTAAAAGTTCTAGTTGTAGACGACGAGCCAAACATTCGTGACCTCCTATCGGCAAGCCTTAGGTTTGCCGGACACCAGGTCGCCGTGAGTCCCAACGGCACCGATGCCATAAACAAGATCATCGAGATCCAGCCCGATATTGTGCTTTTGGATGTGATGCTGCCGGACATCTCGGGCTTTGGTGTCACAAAGAAGATTCGTGGCATGGGTATTGACACCCCCATTCTGTTCTTAACCGCGCGTGATGACACCGAGGACAAGGTCACTGGCCTAACCGTTGGTGGCGATGACTACGTAACCAAGCCATTTAGCCTGGACGAAATCATGGCCCGCATCTCAGCGATCATGCGTCGCACCGGCAAGGATGGAAACCTCGGATCGTTGATTCGAGTTGGCGAACTTGAAATCAACGAGGATGCACATGAGGTGAGCGTCGGCGGTCAACTGGTTGACCTCTCCCCCACCGAATACCAACTGCTTAGATATCTAGCAACAAACCCAAACCGGGTTTTGACCAAGGCGCAGATTCTGGATCACGTTTGGGAATATGACTTCAACGGCGAGATGGGTATTGTCGAGAGCTATGTCAGCTACCTGCGCAAGAAGTTGGACCCGATCTCGCAAGAGCCGCTCATCATCACCAAGCGTGGTGTTGGCTACATGCTCAAAAGTCCCAAGGGCTAGAAATTGAAAGAGCGGTTTCTAGCGGGTTGGGAGAAGGTTTCCCTTCGGGCGAAGCTAACCGCTCTCTCGGTAGGACTAATTGGTCTGTTGCTGAGCGTCTCAAGCGCCGGAACAGTCGCGCTTTTGAGCACCTACCTGCAGCAAAATACCGACACCCTTTTGGTCACAACAGCAAATCAGCTGCGAGACGAAAATCCGCTGCGCTTGGAACTGCGGGTTGCGGCGGGCGATCTAGCTTTGCCATCACTTCCAAGCGACTACTTCATAGCCATCTTGGATTCCGAGGGTAATCAGTACCTCGGCCTAGTGTCTTCAACGGGAGGCGGTAGAGAGCTTCCAAACTTTTCCACACTCACGCTTGAAAGAGTGCTTGAGACTCAGGGGCTTCCCTTTGACGCCGAGGTGGAGCTGAGTACTGGACGCGACATGGATTGGCGGATAGTTGCGATGCCGCTAAACCGCGCCAATGGATCTGTGGTGGTAGCAATTCCAACCAGCAGCAACCGACAAATTGTCGCCGAGTACGGCGTGATTGGTGGCCGGTTTGGAATCTTCCTGCTGACCCTGTCCGGGCTCAGCATCTGGCTGACCATCACATCTGCGCTCAGGCCACTCAAAGAGGTTGAGCGCACCAGTGAGGCCGTCCAGAGTGGCAAATTCTCGTCCCGTCTGATCGAGCGTGACCCAAAGACCGAGATTGGGCGCCTGAACAGAGCGCTAAACAGCATGCTCGACTCAATTGAAGGTGCTGTGAGTGGCCGGGACAACACCCTTAGCCAGATGCGCAGATTTGTCTCTGATGCAAGCCACGAGCTAAGAACCCCATTGGTTACCGTTCGGGGTTATGCCGAGCTTTACCGCATGGGAGCAATCAAAAACAAGCGAGATGTCACTGAGGCGATGCAGCGCATTGAGTCCGAAGCGATTCGTATGTCTGGATTGGTCGAGTCACTTCTGACTCTGACTCGCATGGATGAAATAGGAAATCTATCTCTCAAGGATCAGGATATTTCAGAACTTGCCAGCGCAGTTGTGAAAGATGCCGCAGTTGCAAATCCTCAGGTCAGATTCACATCCAAATTCACCAGCTCAGAAAAGGCCCGAATCGATGTTGACCGCATCAAGCAGGTCCTCACCAATCTGGTGAACAATGCGGGACGCTTTGCTCCTCAAGGTTCCGAGGTTTTGGTAACCGTTTCGCAGTCTGAAAAGAATCACCGAATCGAAGTGATTGATCACGGCGAAGGCGTCCCAGAGTCCATGCGAAGCAAGGTGTTTGACAGGTTTTTCAGAGCGGACAATTCTCGCAATCGCGAAACCGGTGGGTCAGGACTTGGCTTAGCAATTGCGCATTCCATAGTCTCGGCACACAGCGGCAAAATCTGGATCGAGGAAACCAAGGGTGGTGGCGCAACCTTCATCATTGAGATTCCGACTTCCGGACCAAGCAATGAAGTCCAAGCTGCGGAGCAGTAACAACCTTTAGCATTTCCTGATTGGGAAATTCAGGTTAGAGAAAAGCGGGGTGGTTTCCCACCCCGCCATTTGAACTCTTCTTTAGAAGTCCATGCCGCCCGATGGGTCGGATGGCATTGCTGGGGTTGGCTCTGGACGCTCGGCAACGACTGCCTCGGTGGTCAAGAACAAACCTGCAATTGAAGCTGCGTTCTGAAGTGCAGAACGAGTCACCTTCACTGGGTCATTGATGCCAGCCTTGAGCATGTCAACATACTCACCGGTTGCGGCGTTTAGTCCGTGACCGGATGGCAGGTTGGCAACCTTCTCGGCAACAACACCAGGCTCTAGTCCAGCGTTGATCGCGATTTGCTTCAGTGGGGCTGAGATTGCAACTCGAACGATGTTCGCGCCAGTTGCCTCGTCACCCACCAGGTTTAGACCTTCAAAAGCAACCATGCCGGCCTGTAGCAGCGCAACGCCACCACCGGCGACAATGCCCTCTTCAACCGCTGCCTTGGCATTACGGACTGCGTCCTCAATGCGGTGCTTGCGCTCCTTGAGCTCAACCTCGGTTGCGGCTCCAGCCTTGATCACTGCAACGCCACCAGCCAGCTTGGCTAGTCGCTCCTGCAGTTTCTCGCGGTCGTAGTCAGAATCGGTGTTGCCAATCTCGCGACGGATCTGCTCAACGCGACCCTTGATCTGGTCGACGTCTCCAGCACCCTCAACAATGGTGGTCTCGTCCTTGGTAATTACTACCTTGCGAGCGCGACCCAGCATTGCCAATTCGGTGCTCTCTAGCTTCAGGCCAACTTCTTCAGCAATTACCTGACCACCGGTCAGGATTGCGATGTCCTGCAGCATTGCCTTGCGGCGGTCACCAAAGCCTGGAGCCTTGACTGCTACGGACTTGAAGATGCCGCGAATCTTGTTCACAACCAAGGTTGCAAGAGCTTCGCCCTCGATGTCCTCGGAGATGATAAGAAGTGGCTTGCCAGCCTGCATGACCTTGTCAACGATTGGAAGCAGATCCTTCATGTTGGTGATCTTGCTGTTGGCAATCAGGATGTAGGCATCCTCAAGGATCGCCTCCTGACGGTCTGGGTCGGTAACCATGTAGGCGGAGACGTAGCCCTTGTCAAAGCGCATACCCTCGGTCAGCTCGAGCTGAATGCCGAAGGTGTTGCTCTCCTCAACGGTTACAACGCCTTCTTTACCGACCTTGTCAATCGCCTCGGCGATGATCTCACCAATGACAGAATCGCCCGCAGAGATAGAGGCTGTAGCGGCAATCTGCTCCTTGGTCTCAACTGGAACTGCCATGGCGAGTAGCGCCTTGGTAACAGCCTCGGAGGCCTTGTCAATTCCGCGCTTCAGGCTGATTGGGTCAGCGCCGGCCGCGACGTTGCGCAGGCCTTCCTTGACCAAAGCCTGAGCCAGGACGGTTGCGGTTGTGGTTCCATCGCCAGCGACGTCATCGGTCTTCTTGGCAACTTCCTTTACAAGCTCCGCACCAATCTTTTCCAGTGGGTCGGATAGTTCGATCTCCTTAGCGATCGAAACACCGTCGTTGGTTATGGTGGGGGCTCCCCACTTCTTCTCCAATACGACGTTGCGGCCACGTGGGCCAAGGGTCACCTTAACGGTGTCGGCCAGGATGTTCAGGCCGCGCTCGAGACCGCGTCGGGCGTCCTCGTTGAAGTGAATAATTTTTGCCATTTGGGTTTCTCCCGTTTGCACTTAAGACTTGAGTTAGCACTCTAGGTTGTCGAGTGCTAAGTAATTTTTAGCACTCAAAGGCTCCGAGTGCAAACAAACACCGACCGCAATTTGCGATCGGTGTTCGTTTTTGTGTCTTGGTCTTAGTCGATCGGGTTGACGTTTTCGGCCTGTGGGCCTTTGTCACCGCTCTTGACGTCAAACTCGACGCGCTGGTTTTCCCTTAGTTCGCGGTACCCATTGGACTGAATAGCGGAGAAGTGAACGAATACGTCCGGTCCGCCGTCCTGAGTAATGAATCCAAAACCCTTTTCAGAGTTGAACCACTTAACGGTTCCTTGTGCCATGTAACTGCTCCTGTTGCTTGTACCACTCGCGTAGCTCGCCAGTGCGTCAAGCTACAACCGCAGTCAGAGCTCGATACCTCAACTCTACGCAACGTTTAGGGAATTACAAGCGCCAATCCGTTGCTTTAAGTGGTGTTACCCAACGGTTATAAACCCCAGGTAGGAGCGATTAGTTGAATTACGAAGTCTTTAAAACTGACGAGCAGTGGAAGCAAGAGCTCGACAAATTCGAGTACCAGGTGTTGCGACTGGGTGGTACCGAAAGGGCCTACACCGGAGACCTGTTGGGCGAAAAACGCGCTGGCGACTACCACTGCCGGGGTTGTGACGCATTCTTATTTGAAGCAGATACCAAGTTTGACTCGCACTGCGGATGGCCAAGTTTCTATAAGCCACAGGATAACAAGGCCATTGAATACATTGAAGATCGCGCGCACGGCATGGTTCGAACCGAGGTGCGCTGCGCCAAGTGCGGCGGTCACCTAGGCCACGTCTTTGACGACGCCCCCCAAACTCCAACCGGAGATCGTTACTGCATTAACTCGGTGAGCATTACCTTCAAGCCCAAGTCCTAGACTTTTCTCGCTCAACTAAAAGCCGATAAGGACGTTAATAAAAAATTGGGAACACTTGTAAACGTTCTTGCCATCCTGATTGGCTCTGCAATCGGAGTGCTCTTAGGTCACCGACTGCCTGAAAAGATGAGCCGCACCCTCACCGATGCCATGGGCTTGGTGGTTTTGGTTATCGGAGCCCTGAACCTGATTGCACTTCAGGATGCCGACTTTGTTTCTGCCGTCACCTCTGCCGGAACCCTGCTGGTGGTTCTTGGAGCATTGCTGATTGGTGGTGTGCTCGGTTCACTGATTGGCATCGAGAAGCGCCTGGAGCACTTTGGGACCTGGTTGCAGCTAAAGACTTCCAAGGGTGGTGGCGATAGGGACAAGTTCATTGAGGGATTTGTAAACGCATCGCTACTTTTCACCATTGGCCCAATGGCGGTTCTTGGAGCACTGCAAGATGGCTTGGGTCAGGGCATTGACGTATTGGCCCTAAAGTCCACCCTGGACGGCTTCACCTCGGTTGCGTTTGCGGCAACCTTTGGTTGGGGGGTTGCCTTCAGCGCAATCCCGGTGGGCATCTGGCAGGGCATTTTGTATGTCTCGGCCTTGGCACTTGGAGCATCTCTATCTCAGGCGGTAATCGCGGCAATCACTGCAACCGGGGGAATCTTGCTTTTGGGAACCGGTTTGCGCGTGCTGCAGATTCGCATGGTGAACGTTGCTGATTTATTGCCGGCGCTTATAGTCGCGCCGCTTCTAGTGATCCTGGTTGACGCCCTGATCTAGTTTCTGACGCCAGGAACTAAAACTTCTCACCGACCCGGCATGGGGCAACCTGAGCCATGGGTAGGGATGAACCTCGGCCAGTTTTTTGAATTTCTTGAAAGACGGCACCGGTGCGAAGGTGAGAGCGACCTCGTTTTCCTGAGCGAATAAATACGGGTCTCCTAAATAGACCTGGAGCTCTCTTCGCTGACCTAGGTCTTTGAGAGTTTCCAAGTAGAAGCCAATTCGTCTTGAACTCAATTGCAGTTTTGCGAGCGCCGCCTGATTGAAAACAAATACGACTGGCAGGTTGGGGTTGGAAACCATTGCCGGGTCACTATCTCCAAGCGAGTCAATTGTTAAAAGCACATACTCAGGCGTGCGCAGCTTGATGGCAGAAAGCGGTCCAGCAGTTCTCCTTGGGTCTGGGTCTGTGTCCAAAAGCGGATCACGCTCCAGCTGTCTGGGCTGAGTCTCTTCCGGGAACTCTTGGATCGGGCAGTTGGTCCTAAGCGGGCAGTTATTGCAAAGACCAGGTGCTCGCTTTTCAACCTGCCACCTTGCAAAACCATAGGGCTTTCCGGTGCCGGCGCCCACGGTCCACTGCCAGCCAAGTAGGTTCGCGGCCCGTGAGCCGTCAATGAGCTCTTGGTGCATGCGTTCCTGGCCATGCAGCCAGCCCTTTTGGTTTCTCACGCTCCAGTGTGATGCCAGCCACATTCTGGTCTGGTTCACCAACCAACCATCGCTCTCCAGCTCACTGACAACCTCATCCACGCAAGCCATGTCGCGGTTCCAGCCATCTCCAGGCGTATTCCAATTCGCCTCAAAGCGCAGGTTTTCAAAGAGCCTGGTGCCCAATCGGCCATAGGTGTGCCGGGCATACTCCTGCCAAAAAAGCTCGTCTCTAAACTTCTCGCGGTCTTTATAGGGCGCGTTTTTCACTGCTCTGTAGACCTGGTCCAAGGTGAGGATGTTGTGACGAATGTATGGCGAGAGCACGCTTGCACCGCGCTTACTTTTGGGCAGCACCTCGGAGCGCAAGTTGGCATAGCCGTTGATATCTAAAGCTGCCAGGGCTGCATCAGCAGCGCTTTGACCACCCTTGATTGAACTCAGCCCAAGCTCACCGGAGTAGAGCCCTTGAAAGTCCAGCTCGATTACGGCTTCTGCGTTAGCACTGATATCTAAAAGTCTTTGCACCGACTTTCAAACAGCAGTTAGAACTCTTAGCTTCCGCTCAGCCAAGAAAATGTAGTCTGAGGGCATGGAAATTTGGGAAGCCACCAAGCTGGCATTTAAAAACTACGCGACCTTTACCGGAAGAACCAGCAGGCCCGACTACTGGTATTTCGCACTGGCGCTTTTTCTCATCTCTGCAATTGCCTCTGTAATCAGCGATGACCTCGCAACGGTAGTTGCGATAGCAACACTGATCCCATGGCTGAGCGCAACCGCAAGAAGATTGCGCGACGCGGGCAAAAGCATGAACCAGTTCTGGTGGTTACTGCTACCGCTAATAGGTCTGATCATTTTGCTGATTCAGGCGGCGCAGCCGGCAGTTCCAGAGCGTCAAGTTAGTTCCTAGAGAGCCGACTGCGGGACTCGAACCCGCAACCCCCGCTTTACAAGAGCGGTGCGCTACCAATTGCGCCAAGTCGGCGTTGCGGGCAATAGCCTAATGGTCGTGGCCCCAAATGTCTCAGCCAAGCACTCCACGTCTGATAAAAAGCCTGATGTAGCTGCTCACTAATTGATTTGACTGAAGATGTAGCCGGCAAGATCTTTGTTGAGCTGCTCAGCCTCGACACCCAACGCCTCACTAACCGCATCTTCCCAACTTGAGTCACTACTTAGAACCAGAAGATCGTGAATCTGGAGCAGGCTGAAATTCAGATAGAGGTGTTCAAAAGCGATCATCCCCATGTCGTAGGCGATGTTGGAATCCCCCTCGCAAACCATGTTGCTATCTATCAACTCAAATAGTTCTGCTTCGGAGGATTTTGCGACGCCCGTGGGTGAAGAACGAAAACTTTGAACGACTTGAGACCGAGATCTAGAACTTGGTTCCAGATATGTTTCAAAAAATGTGGCCTGGCCCTCAGCCATCCAACACTTTCCACCATAACCAAAGACGGCCTGATAAAAATGGGCAGCCTCATGACGTGATACGTAATTCAGCCCGCGGTCGGTGAACCGGGTGCCCACAATATTGTCCTGATAGTTCAAGCCGTTCACTGCGTTGCCAGCTCCACAAAAAACATTGGAACTCAGCCGGCAGTGACCAAGTTCGTTGCGCTCCTGGTCCCAAAGCGCCAATGGAAAATCAGCGTCTTGGCCTAATCGGTACTGAGCCCACCACTCATAGTCTTTTTCACTCACCAGCACCCAGTCCTGGTTTAGTGACTCAAGTCCCAGCAGTTGATACATCTTGAGCTTTTCGGAGAAACGATCAATTACGGTCTGAACTTTCTCAGGGACGGCGGTCGGTCCGATTTGGAAATCAATTTCGAAAGGCTCCAGAAAGCTCGCTGCACTATCGATTGCCTCGATGTGGGCAGCTAGCGAAGGAAGGTCCTTGGTTTCAGGTGTGGCTCTGATCAGAGCCGCCAGCTCCTGCTCGGTTGGCCCAGTAGTAGTGGGTTCGGGTGAAGCGGTTGCAGACTGAGCCTGCTCCGAAACAGTCGGGCTAGGGGTATGTGAATCAACCGCAGGTTCTACCGATGCGCAACCCGCGAGCAGTAGTCCCGAGACAGCGACAAGCGCAAGTGTTCTCAACTGACCCCCCGGACGGAACTTCAAAAACTCTTACTCTGCGGTAGCTGCCTGCACGAACTGCGCAAAGCGCTCAGCCGAAACAAGTTCCTCGCCGGTGGCCCAGGTGTACTGGTTGCCGTTCACCAAGACCGTTGGGGTGCCTGTCACGCTGACTCCGCCGTGAGGCCCTCCAAGGACAGTCTGGGTGTACTGCGCAACGTAGTCACCAAAACTCTTGGCCTGAATGCAGCCCTTGATTTCTTCAGTGCCCGCTCCAGCCGATTCGGCAATCTGGAACAGCTCGTCGTCATTTGGACCCTCGATGCCCTCTTGAGGCTGGTTCAAAATCAGTGACTCGTGGAAGTCCCAGAAGCTGTCAGGTTCAAAGTTTGCAACGCACATGGTTGAGTTTGCAGCTCTTGAAGAAAACGCGTTCAAAGATGCCCGGTCCAAGAAGGACAGTGGGCGGATTTCAACTGTTGCAGCACCGGTGTCAACCCAGGAGCGCATCTGAGCGGAGTTTGGAACATCAAACGCCTGACAGATAGGGCACTGGTAATCGATGTAGACAACGATCTCGGGTGTTGCAGTCTCTCCCGCTAGCACCGGAGTGTTGGTGTTGGTGAATGCCTGCAGGCCAACACCCATCTTTAGACCACCCAGGTCAGTCAGATTCTCTGGTACTTCGCCAACAATTGGTGCCTCAGCACGGTTTGCGGCCTCAAAAGCAATTACTGCCCCCACTCCACCAATGATTCCAAGCGCCACAACAACAACTGAAAGCTGAACCAGAATCTTGCTGCGCTTTTCCTTCTTGGCGGTAAGAGCGCGCATCTCCTTGGCCTTCTGGCGAGCTGCTTCGCGCTGCTCTGAGCGAGTTGGCTTTTGCATGGAGTTCATTTAGATCCTTTGGCTTTATCTATCAGCTTGGTTACAAACCGAGATTCATTCTAAGCATCAGTGCCATACTTGGTGGGTTCGCTTACCGCGAATACCATTCACTAAGGATCGTCCGGCACGTACCTGCCGGTGAAGGAGAAGCAACAATGGCGTCCGTTTCATTCAGAAATGCAACCCGTCTTTACCCCGGTGGCACCACTCCCGCGGTAGACAAACTAAACCTCGAGGTCAAGGACGGCGAGTTCTTGGTCTTGGTTGGACCATCAGGTTGTGGAAAGTCAACCTCGCTGCGAATGCTCGCAGGATTGGAAGAAGTCAACGAGGGTGGAATCTTCATCGGTGACAGAGAAGTCACCGACGTTCCACCAAAAGACCGCGACATCGCGATGGTGTTCCAGAACTACGCGCTATACCCACACATGACCGTGGCAGAGAACATGGGCTTCGCCCTAAAGATTGCCGGCGTCAATAAGGACGAGCGTGCAGTGCGAGTGCTTGAGGCCGCAAAGCTTTTGGACCTTGAGCCATACCTAAACCGCAAGCCAAAGGCACTATCTGGTGGCCAGCGCCAGCGCGTTGCCATGGGCCGCGCTATCGTTCGCCAGCCACAGGTGTTCCTGATGGATGAGCCACTTTCGAACCTGGATGCCAAGCTTCGCGTTCAGACCAGAACCCAGATTGCTTCTCTTCAGCGCCGACTGGGTGTAACCACCGTCTACGTGACTCACGACCAGGTTGAAGCTATGACCATGGGTGACCGTGTTGCAGTTTTGAAGGACGGCCTGCTGCAGCAGGTCGACACCCCACGTAACCTCTACGACACCCCACAAAACGTATTTGTAGCTGGCTTCATTGGTTCGCCAGCTATGAACCTGGTGCAGCTACCCATCGTGGATGGTGGGGTTCAGTTCGGTGACGCCGTGCTGCCGATTTCCCGCGAAATCTTGGCCAAGGCCTCAGGCTCGAAAATCACCGTTGGTATTCGCCCAGAGAAGCTTTCTGTTGCGCCTCACGGTTTGGTTGTCGATGTTGATGTTGTTGAGGAGCTTGGCTCTGACGGCTACCTCTACGGTCGCGCACAACTGGATGGCACAGAACAGAACGTCGTGGTTCGCGTTGATGCAATCAGCCACCCAATGGCCGGAGATAAGATTCACCTGATCTCCGAGCCAGACGCAGTTCACCTATTTGATGTTGAGAGTGGTGCTCGCCTGAACTAGGCGGTACATGCCTCAGCAACTTAATATCACGGCTGCCACGGCAGAACCAGAACTTTTGGATCTTCCGTGGCATTTGCCGTTAGAGGATTGGCCCACCGAAAACATTGTTGCACTGCCCAAGGGGCTCTCGCGTCACACGGTTCGCTTTGCTCACCTAAATGATCACGTGGTTGCGATCAAGGAAACCCTCTTTGACCTTGCCAAGCGGGAATACGAGATGCTGCGCAAACTCGAAAAGCTTGACATTCCCTGCGTTGAGCCCTTTGCAATCATCAATAACCGCACCGACCTAAACGGTGAGGAGCTGCCCGCGGTTCTAATTACCCGGCACCTAAAGTTCTCACTGCCATATCGGGCAATGTGGTCGCAAGGATTGCGCGATCAAACCGCAAAGCGGCTGGTAGACGCCCTGGCACTTCTTCTGGTTCGGCTTCACCTGGTGGGCTTTTTCTGGGGGGATGTATCGCTTTCCAATACTTTGTTCCGGCGTGATGCCGGCAAGTTCGCCGCCTACCTCGTGGACGCGGAGACCGGTCAGCTCTATGACGCCAGGTTGTCCAATGGCCAAAGAGAGAACGACCTAGAGATTGCTCGAGTAAACATCGCAGGCGAGCTGATGGATCTGCTCGCCTCTGGCAAGGCAACCGAGATTGACCCAAATGCCATTAGCCAGCGCATCGTGGACAAGTATCACGAGCTTTGGAAGGAGCTCACCGAAACCGAGGTGTTTGATGTCTCTGAAAAGTGGCGGATTTCTCGCAGGGTGCAGCGATTGAATGACCTCGGCTTTGACATCGAAGAGCTCTCCATAGTCAAAGACGATGTGGTCCACACCGTGAAAATTCAGCCCAAGGTCGTGGATGCCGGTCACCACGCCAGAAGACTGCTGCTACTCACCGGCTTGGATGTTGAAGAAAACCAGGCTCGCAGGCTGCTAAATGATATTGACCAGTTCAAGCTTTCTCACGCCAGACCCAATGCCGACGAGGAAGTGCTCGCGCACCAGTGGCTTTCAGATGTCTTCGAACCGGTGGTTGGAGCCATTCCCCAGGAATACACCGGTCGCCTGGAGCCCGCCGAGATATTCCACGAGGTCTTGGAGCACCGCTGGTATATGTCTGAAAAGCAGGGCGTTGACGTCGAGCTAATTGATGCGGTTCGCTCCTACGTCTCCGATGT
>JAGYIH010000109.1 GCA_018402615.1 Aquiluna sp. | reverse complement strand
CGATGACTTCGTCGGCACCCTTGGCGATTGCATTTGCAATATCTTTATCGAGGACACCCAGCTCAGCGTTGGCCAGGGCCGCCGCCTTTTTGATTTCCGCTAGAGCTGAGATGTGGGCGCGTTCGAGAGTTGTACCGGAGATTGGAAAGTTCTCGACCGCTCTTTGGGTCTGGGCTGCGTAGAGAGCGTCCTTAGGGACCTTGACCTCGCCCATGGTGTCATGTTCAATTCGGTATTCCACGAGAATCGAGCCTTTCTTGAGGGCCTTAGTTGATGTTTCCGACGGTGACTAGCGGTGTCACCTTGCCAAGAGACAGTTGGTAAGTTGCTCCCACAACAGCTAATTTACCGCTTCTGACGGCGCTATCGATCAGGGTGGAACGGCTAATAAGTTCCTGGACGGTGGCCTTTATGTGCAGGGCGGTTATTTCATCGATTGAGTCGGTTCCGGCCTGCTTGGCAGCTTGGACGGTTGGTTCAATCCGTAGCACGAGGTTTTGGATGAATTCCCCTTTGGTTACCAAAGTTCCTTCCGATGAGGCGATGGTCGCTTGGATAGCTCCGCAACTGTCGTGGCCAAGAACAACAATCAGCGGCACCTGCAGAACTTCGACGCTGTATTCCAGGGAACCAAGAATTGTTTCGGCAATAACCTGACCGGCATTTCTAACAACAAATAAATCACCAAGACCAACGTCAAAGATAATTTCCGCCGAGAGCCTAGAATCCGAACAACCAAATAGAGTCGCAAAGGGTGTCTGACCCTGCGCTATTTCCGCCCTATGTTCAACGTTTTGCCGCGGGTGTGAAAGGTTGCCCTGGATGAATCTTTCGTTGCCTTCAAAAAACTTTTTATAGGCTTGAGCTGGAGTTAGATTCAAGTTAGTTACCTTTCTATCAACAGAGTTAGTTGAGAGGCAAAATCTTCAAGCTGCTGTATCGGTGCAACCCCGTAAACAAATAATGCATTACCTTGATATTCCAAAACCATCATGTAGTCCTTGGACTTTTTTGGGTTGCTCGTTCTCGTACTTTCGTAAATCTTCCAACTCTCACCCTGCAACACAACCTCGCCGGTTTGTTTATTTGACTCAAGCATTAGCTGCATCCAGGTTGTGTTCACTTCAAACCCTTGAGTCATTGCAATGAACTCACTGTTTGGACCAACGAAACCGGCGTACCAATTCGATACCCCATCAAGAGCTGAGGATCGATACCTAGCGGCATTGGCGTACCAGTCAACGGGCAAAACTGGAACCAAAATTTCCCCCGGAGCTTCCTTGGCTGCTTCGGCGGCAACAGCCCGGTAGTCAACCGGCTGGATGCGATTCGAATCATCTCGCGGTACCGCCAACACCAAAAGCACCACTACACCAACTGATGCCACTAGAGAAAGTGAAAGATTGATTAGAGTCTGACGAGCCCGGCGTTTTGCTGCGGCATCGCTCATTCGGCCGAACTCTTTTTCGACTTGGCAGCTTTTTCAAGCTGGGCCCTAGCTCCTGAGAGCCACTGCTCGCACTTATCGGCTAAAGCCT
>JAGYIH010000108.1 GCA_018402615.1 Aquiluna sp. | reverse complement strand
TCGCCAAAGATTCCAACCTGGTTGGTGGTTTGGTTGGCTCCAACTCCTCGAAGTTCTTGGGGCCGGTCAGCTGTAATGACAATTAGTGGAACACCGCTGTGGTGAGCTTCGAGCACGGCCGGCAGTAAGTTAGCAACCGCTGTTCCCGAGGTGGTCATAATTGCAACCGGTTGACCAGATGCCCTCGCTGCCCCCAGGGCAGTGAAGGCCATTGAGCGCTCATCGATTCGAACCCTAAGGGTAAGTCGATCAACGTCGTGAAGTTGTTGGGCTGCGATGGCAAGTGATTGCGATCTTGATCCGGGGGATAAAAATACCTCCTCGACCTCCAGCTCCGAAAGTGCAGCCATTAGATTGGCTGCGAAGATTTGCGAAGGTGCTGCAGTCAAGGCTAGGACTTGTCCTTTGGTTCGGGGCTTGGACCCGAGTCGTCTTCGGGCTTATCTTCCTCGGCCTTATCTTCTGGCTTATCTTTGGCCGGGTCTTCATCTTTGGTATCTAGCTGGTCGGCTAGATCGCGCAAGAAGGCGGGGTCATCATCGGGAGCCACCGATTTGGTTCTTCTGAAGCGCTGCTTGGGTGGTCCAAGCGGTCTTCCAAAAACTAGGTAAAGCAAGCCTCCGATAAACGGCACACCCGCACAAATCAATATCCATAGCCACTTGGGGAGGGTTCTAACCTCATTTTTGTTTGCGCTGGCGGCAAAGACGGTCACAAAGACCGTAAATAGCAACCAGACTCCGAATATGAAAAGCAGTGTTCTGACCATGTATTAACTCTATGCGAGAGACAAACTTAGAATGTAACTGTGAAAAAACTCTGGTTAGTCTTTATTTCCGCCCGATTGGGCCTATTCGCCCTATTTCTGACCATATTTCTGGTCTTGGGATTCGAGGGAATCTACTCCGCGATCATCTCCGGGGTCCTAGCCCTAGCTGTTTCACTGGTGTTTCTGCAGAAGCAAAGAGACGCCCTATCCGCCGAGCTCTATAAGCGCAATAAGCGGGACAAGTTCTCCGGCGTTCCAGACCCTGATGCCGATATTGAGAATTCAATCCTGGATTCAAAAGAAAACGACAAATAAACCAACCGCCAAGCTCAGCGCGTAGGCCAAAGCCGCAAAGCTGGTTAGCTTCAAAACCAAAATCAATTCCTTTGCCGTCTTGGCCGTCGAGACAATCACCGTTGCCGGAATAACCAGAAGCAGGGAAGCGAACCCAAGAATTACTGCCGGATATAAAAGACTGAAAAAAGCAAGGATCAAAAACGGCAGCCAAATCATCGCTAAGAACATTGCAATAGCCGCTTTTTTACCCAACCGAACAGCCAGGGTTTTCTTCGAAGCCAAAGCATCGGTTTCTATGTCCCGAATGTTATTCACCATCAAAACGGCCGAGGCAAACAGTCCCGAAGCGATGCCCCCAAGGACGGCATTGAATTCAATAAAGCCAACCTGGATGAAAGTCGTTCCGATTGTTGCAACCAACCCAAAGAAAACAAAGACCGCTAGTTCGCCAAGACCTGAGTATCCGTAGGGGCTTT
>JAGYIH010000107.1 GCA_018402615.1 Aquiluna sp. | reverse complement strand
ACCAGGTGCGGCAAAGCCATCGCGTCCGCTCCTATCACTGGACGTCCCGAGGCCATCGCCTCCATGGTCGCTATCGACTGCAGTTCGGCAATTGATGGCATTACAAACACCGTGCAGCGCTCATAGATACCGGCCAGCTCCTCGTCTAAAACATGTCCGAGAAACTTCACTCGGTCAGAAATACCCAGCGCGGCAGCCTGAGAAATTAGGTTTTCGCGCTCACTGCCATCGCCAACAAGTTCTACCACCAAGTTCTTATGGTCCTGAATTGAAGCAACTGCCTCCAACAGGATGTTGATCCTCTTCTCGTCATCCAAACGACCCAGAAACAGCGCGACCGGGTCCTGATTTTGAGTGGGAGTCTGGTTTGCAAACCTAGAAGCGTCGATACCGCAACTGATGGCCAACACATCACTTAGCTTTGCAGAGCCCTCTAGAAGATCTGCTGCTCTGCGGGTGGGAGTGGTGACAGTGGAGACCCTCTTTAGCATCCTGCCCGAATCCCACCAAAAAATGGCGGTGGCAATTCGGTGCAAAAACTTAGGAAGCTTTGCATACTTCAGAAGGTTCTCCGGCATCACGTGATTGGTTGCTAACAGCTGAGCGCTGGTGCCCCTTGCCGCACGCAAAGTAAACCTGCCAACTACGAGGTGAGACTGGATGTGAATGGCATCCGGTTGAATCTCTCGCAAAATCTTCTTGATCTGTCCGGTCATACCAAAGGGGTTTGTCATTCTTTGGGATTTATGTTGTGGCAACTTGATGCTCTTTAGCCGGTGAACCATCATTTCAACACCATCGTGCTGTTCAATACGAGGGCCAGCCGATTCATCGTGCGAGCCAACAATGATGTGAACCTGGTGACCGTTTCGCACCAGACCGCCAGCCAAACGTTCTGCAAAGCGCGCAGCACCGTTGATATTTGGGGAAAATGTATCGCAGGCAATAACGATCTTTAGCGGCCTAGTCATCTGAACCCTTGTCGTTTGCCAACTGCGGATGCACTCGGGAAAGCATAAAGACTCCCGCCATTGCAATAGCTCCCGCCACGCTAAAAGCTGCGACCTCAGAAACCGAGGCCTCATCAACCTCGCCAAGAATCACGATTGCAATTACCACCGCAACTGCCGGATCCACAACCGTCAACCCAGCGATCACAAGATCTGGGGGTCCCGAAGCGTAGGCATTTTGAACAAACCAACCACCAAGCGCCGTTGCTCCAACCAGAGCACCAACCGCCAAAAGGGTGAGAAGGTCATAATCGCCCTGCGAGACACGACCGATAACGACCTTGGCCAAAGACGCCACAAAGCCGTAGAGGATGCCAGCGCCGAATATATATTCCAGCGGGCCAACCCTCCCCTTTGAAAAAAAGAACAGCAGCCCGAACAGAACAATAAAGCCAGACATGACAAAAACCACCTGCAGCAGCTTGGCATCACTTATCTCTACCTGTGTGGCTCCAGCTGCTGCAGATGTCACAAACCCGCCCACCCCAAGCATGGTGATTGCAATTGCTATCAAAGTCCTCTTGTCGAGTCGAA
>JAGYIH010000106.1 GCA_018402615.1 Aquiluna sp. | reverse complement strand
GCCAAAGAGCTACAGTTTGAACTGGCCGCTAGGCTACGTGATGAAATTGGTGAGCTGAAGCACGAACTTCGCCAGATGAAGCGGGCTGGACACATCAAGTAGGGCTCTAGCTGGCGATTAGGCTGGTACTCGTGAATCCCAAGGCAGACACCTCCCTAGACAACCTTGTCGTCAAGGGCGCGCGCGTTCACAACCTCCAAAACGTCACCGTTGAGATGCCCCGAAACTCACTGGTGGTCTTCACTGGCCTTTCGGGGTCAGGTAAATCATCACTGGCGTTTGACACCATCTTTGCCGAAGGTCAGCGGCGCTATGTCGAGTCTCTTTCGGCGTACGCGAGACAGTTTTTAGGACAGGTGGATCGACCCGACGTTGACTTTATCGAGGGACTCAGCCCAGCTGTGTCCATTGACCAGAAGTCAACTAACCGAAATCCGCGCTCCACGGTAGGCACCATAACCGAGATCCACGACTACCTCAGACTGCTCTGGGCGCGCATTGGCATTCCGTATTGCTCCGAATGCGGGGAAAAGATAGTCAAGCAGACCCCTCAGCAAATTGTGGACCAGATTCTTGAAAACCCCGAAGGAACAAAGTTTCAAGTGCTTGCTGAGCTGGTGGACCAAAAAAAGGGTGAGTTTGCAGACCTCTTCAAGGATCTAATTGCTCAGGGCTACGCACGCGCAATGGTTGATGGCGAAACAATCTCCCTGGCGGATGCCAAGCCTCTAAAGAAGTCCTATAAGCACGACATTGCCGTGGTTGTTGACCGACTCGCAATCAAGACGGGGGTTATTGGACGACTTACCGACTCAATTGAGACCGCCTTGAAGCTTGCCGGAGGAAAAGTGACCATCGACTTTGTTGACCGCAAGGGAGTCGAAGCAAGACGAAGCTTTTCTGAGCAAATGTCTTGCCCAAATGATCACCCGCTGGCGATTACCGAAATTGAGCCGAGAACCTTTTCCTTCAACGCTCCTTTTGGCGCCTGTCAGGAATGCTCGGGACTTGGAACCAAAATGGCCGTGGATGCCGATTTAGTAATCGGTGATCCCGAGGCGTCGATTAATGATGGGGTCATCATTCCCTGGTCCACACAAGGAAAAGGATTGTTTCACTATTTCTCAAGAATGCTCCAGGGCCTTGCCAAGGACCTTGGGTTTTCCCTTAAGACCGCATGGCAAGACCTTCCGGAAGAGGTTCAGTACGCGGTGCTGCACGGAAACGATTTCGATGTTCAAGTTAAGTGGAAGAACCGCTACGGTCGTGAGCTTAGATACACCACCGGATTCGAGGGGGTTCTAAACTACATCGAGCGCAAGTACCTAGAGTCGGAGAACGACTATTCGCGTGGCAAGTGGGCAGGCTTTCTTAGGGAGATTCCTTGCCCATCTTGCGAAGGAGCCAGGCTTCGCCCAGAAGTATTGGCCATCAAGGTCGCTGACACTTCTATCTCAGAAGTAGCCGCGCTTAGTCTGGGTGATTGCGTTGAGTTCTTTGCCGGGATCAAACTAGACAAGCGCGACGAGAAAATTGCCGCTCAGG
>JAGYIH010000105.1 GCA_018402615.1 Aquiluna sp. | reverse complement strand
TGCCTGACTGTCCTCCAGGGCAGGAGGCGATGGTCTTGGAACACGAAGCCAATAGGGAGGTCTTTACTGGGGCCGTTGGATACGTCAACATCTCCAATGAGGGCGCTGCCAGACTGCGCTGGCAGCAGTCCGGCTAGGACCTGGAGGAGAGTAGATTTTCCGCACCCGCTAGGGCCCAAAATTGAGACGAATTTGTCTCGGGTGACATCCAGATTTACCCCGTCAAGGGCAAGCTTTTGGTTGTCGTAGGACACCTTTAGGTCGCGGACGGAGATGAACTGGTCAGTTGTTGTACTCATTGATTTTTTCCTCGCCATCTGAGTGCAAATCTTTCGAGCGGCCGGATTATGAGATATTCAGAGCCAAGCAATAAGACCATGAAGGCCAGTAGCCACAGCACGACTTGATCGAGCAGGAAGCGATCAAATGCTTGTGTGAATCGCCAGCCGATACCGCTGTTTACGGCAAAAATTTCGGCCAACACAACCACGCGCCAAGCATGCGCATATTCGTTACGAACCGCAGACATCGCGTAGGGCACAAGATGGGGAATGGTTAGCTGCCGAATGGTCCGCCAGGTGCCGAAATGGTACGCGTTGCTCATGGCTTGTAGCGGCTTACTGAGGGTAGATATTCCCTGTCGAAGATTAATCACGATAAAGGGAAAGCACGCAATGATGACGACAAAAATCACTCCGAATTCAGAGCGCTTAAAGATCATCAGCGCGAGCAATGCGACGATGGTGCTGGGAAGCCCGACTGCAAGATCGACATAGCGGCTAACAACGGAACTCCAGAAGCCACCCCGGGCAATCACCCATGCCGCGAGGAACCCGACGATTAGAGCTCCAATTAGTGAACCAACGACGCGGGTCGTACTCGCTCCGATGTCCTCCCATATCCCGCTAACAAGAAATTCAGGGATAGTGAGGACGACTTCGGTGAGAGGTGGAATTAGCCGCTCGTTTGTGGCACTCCCCCAGACCCAAAATCCAAAAAAGGTCGCTAGTCCAAGCAGTCCTAGGAGCACGGTGGGGGGGCGACTAGCGCCCCCCCACCGTGTGGAACCAGAACTGTTCCGACGAACAGTGAGGTTTTGCATTTACTGCAGCAGGTCCCCGAGAACCACTGCAACCGGTTCGGTTGGCATCTCCTCAAGCAAAACCTCGTTGTTGACGAGGATCTGCAGCCAAGCATCGAGCTGGTCGATGTCAGCCTGAGTGAAGCCCTGTTGGTGGCAGGGCAGGTCGGCACAGTAGTCGATGAACGCTTCGAGTTCTTCGTCGCTACCTGCGGCAATCCACGTCTTGTAAGGTTCTTCCGCGTAGATTTCGTAGCCGCTGTCCGTAATAATCTGAACTGCTTCCTCCCAGGCGTCTAGGACACCCAGAGCCACCTCAGGGTTGCCTTCTAGCCAGGCACTACTGGCGGCAAGGTTGGTGAGGTAGGGCGACCAACCGGCATTCTCCGCTGCCCATGCCTTGGCAGGCTCGAACACGTAGCGGCCAGGACCTTCGAGAACTGCCCGCAGGGCCAGTGGCTCGTAGT
>JAGYIH010000104.1 GCA_018402615.1 Aquiluna sp. | reverse complement strand
GTGCGCTACCAGCTGCGCCACAGGCCCATTTGCTTGGTTAGTCTACACACGTCTTAGGTGGTAGGAACAACAGGACAGTCGCTCCAAAGTCGCTCCAGCGAGTAAAACTCGCGCTCTTGCTCATGCATCACATGGACAATGAGATCCCCGAAGTCGAGCAGAATCCAACGGCCAGCTGCGCGACCCTCCCGAAACCTAGGCTTCAGTTTGAGTTTCAGCAACGCGTCCTCAACCTCCTCTGCAATCGCCTGCACCTGGCGCTCATTATTCGCACTGGCTATGAGGAATATTTCAGCAAGACCGAACGGTTCGGTTACATCCAGGGCCACTAGGTTCTCTGCCAGTTTGTCTCTTGCCGCTTCTGCAGCGATCTGCAGAATCTCAATTGTTTCGGTGGTTGCGGGCAAGTACTAGGCTCCTAGCGCGTTGAAGATGGTGATTGACGCAAGTATCGCAGTAATTGCCATGACTAGCGAAATCACGCCCACTAACCAGGGTCGCCACCAGCCCCTCATTAGTACTCGCGATGGAACAACACCCAGTGGACTTCGCTCATCGATGAAGTCTTTAGCACTTACCGGATCGATTATCGAAATAACCCCGGTTACCTCTTCCTCGCGGTCCAGATCAAGTCCATCCAGACCACCGGTGGTGGTCCCACTCGACTCAGACAGAATGGAAATTGAACCGGTGGAGAAGACCTCACCAGTATCGAGTGGCAAAGAAATTGCCTCCGGAGCTACTTCCAACATTATGGACTGCGTACTTGGCTCACCTAGGTAATTGGCACCCCTGAAACCCTGTTCGGGAATCTCGACTTGGACCGAGCTTATTGCGGAGAGTTCCTCGTGCTCGATCTCGTTCGCAGGGTTCCGATGTTCCCTACTTTTCCCAATAGGGGGAAGCGGGGCGGGCCTTGGGGTGAGTCGACCCTCTTCCAATGGCGCTTCATTCGAACCTGGATCGTTTGAAGCCATCTCGCGAAGCTGCCTGCGAGTCAGAGGCGAAGCTTGATAGTCAGGACTAATCGTTTCCCTTGGAGAATCAGATACCGGCTTGGCATCAATGTCGGTGAACACGATTCGTGGCTCGCCCCCGTTTCGCTCAAGCTCACGCATTTGTCGGCGGGTTAGCTCAGTCAAGATGAGCTCCATAGAGTCCATGCTTTTCGATGTAGCGAACTACACCGTCTGGAACCAGGTACCAGATCGGCTTTTCAGAAGCTACCCGGTCCCGAACTGCAGAGGATGAAATTGCAAGGGCTGGGACTTCTAGTACCGAGATTGAAGCCTCATCAACCTCCGGCAATTCAAGATTGTGGCCAGGCCTTGTCACCGCCACGAAGGTTGCTAGCGGCCAAATCCGATCTATGTCCTTCCACGCCAAAATCTGTGCAATCGCGTCGGCACCTGAAATAAAAAATAGCTCGGCACCGGGATGAAGTTTCTTCATCTCCTCAAGCGTGTCAATTGTGTAGGTGGTTCCAGGGCGATCAATGTCCACCCTGGAGACTCTGAAGCTAGGGTTTTCAGAGGTGGCGATCACTGTCATCAA
>JAGYIH010000103.1 GCA_018402615.1 Aquiluna sp. | reverse complement strand
GCTGGGCGGTAAGGGCTCCGTTATGGGAACCTTCATCGGCGCCCTAACCCTTGGAATCATTGCCAACGGTCTAGTTCTTCTGAAGGTCGATGTTTTCTGGGTGCCCATAACTCAGGGCGTTATTCTCATCGTCGCCATGCTGCTTAATCAAAGTGCTGTTGATAGATTCCAGAAGCGCAAGGCATGACCAGCATCCAATCAGTCACTGGCCCCGTCGACTCTGCCGACCTGGGGGTCTGCCTCCCGCACGAGCACATCATCAATGATGTGCGCTCTTGGTGGCAAGCCTCTAACCAAATAGGTATCGACTCAAAAGAATTTGCGAGTAAGCCGGTCACAACGGACATACTTTGGGAATTGCGCTTGGACCCTTTCAGCAATCTCGACAACTGTCAGATGAACGATGCCGAGGTGGCCAAAGAGGAACTGCTTGGGTTTAAAACCCTCGGAGGTGTAAGCGTCCTAGAGGCAACATCAGTATCCATCGGGCGCAACCTTCCGGCGCTTCGTGATATTTCCCTAGCCACTGGCTTGACCGTGATTGCTGGGACAGGTTTTTATCTCGACAGTTCACAACCCGATGACATCAAGAGTAAAGGTGTCGACGAGATTGCCCAGCTACTCCTGGATGACCTCGCTGATGGCGAAGATGGTGTCAGGCCAGGTTTCATTGGCGAGATAGGAGTATCTGCTGATTTCACGCCCGCCGAGCGAAGAAGTTTAGAAGCGGCAAGTGTGGTGCAGGCACAAACCGGACTTCCAATGCAGGTTCACTTACCCGGTTGGTTCCGACTCGGACACCAGGTACTAGACGTGGTTGAAGCTAGAGGTGTTGATCCTCGCGCAGTGGTTTTGTGTCACATGGGACCATCCGGTTCGGACCAGAGCTACCAGCAGGAATTGGCAAAAAGAGGCGCCTTCATCCAATACGACATGGTGGGTATGGAGCTGTTCTATGCGGACCAGGGTTTTCAGTGCCCGTCCGACGAGGACAATGCTCGATACATCATGGAACTGTGTAATGCCGGATTTACTGAGCAAGTTTTGGTTTCGCAGGACATCTTTCTTAAGAGCCTCTTGAGGCGCTTTGGTGGACCGGGCTACGGTCACATCCTTCAGTACTTTGTTCCAAGATTGCGCCGGCACGGTGCCAGCGATGACCTCATCGAAAGTTTGATGGTGGCAAACCCCCGAAGACTATTCGAACAAGCAAAGGAGATACACAATGACTAAGGTCTTACTCGCTGGTGAAACATGGATTTCAGAAGCGACTCACTACAAAGGCTTTGACAGCTTTACAAGCGTGACTTTCCATTCTGGTGCTGACGATTACATTGCAGCCCTGAATGCAAACGGCATTGAGGTGCACCACATGGCGGCGCACGACGTGCCACAAAAATTCCCAACCACTATTGCTGAGCTTTCCGAATATGACGTGGTCGTTCTTTCAGATATTGGCGCCAATTCATTTCAGCTTCCGCCAGAAACTTGGCTGGAGGGTAAAGCTAGTGCTGATCGCCTCGGGGTGCTCGCTCAGTGGGTGCACGACGGGGGAGCTCTCATGATGGCCGGCGGTTAC
>JAGYIH010000102.1 GCA_018402615.1 Aquiluna sp. | reverse complement strand
ACGATGTAAGCGCCTCCGTAGGCCTTCCTTGTGATTACGGTCACAAGTGGCACGGTGGCTTCGGCGTAAGCGTATAGAAGCTTTGCTCCCCTTCGAATAACTCCGGCCCACTCCTGGTCGGTACCCGGCAGATAACCCGGAACATCCACCAGGGTGAGAATCGGAATCGAAAATGCATCGCAGAACCTAACAAAGCGAGCCGCTTTTTCCCCGGCATCAATGTTTAGCGTTCCAGCCATCTGCGATGGCTGGTTGGCAATTACTCCAACGCTTCGGCCATCGATTCTTGCAAAACCAATCAGGATGTTGGGGGCGAAAAGTGGCTGCACCTCTAGGAAGTGTCCGTCGTCAACCAGGTGCTCGATAACGGTGTGCATGTCGTAGGGCTGATTCGGTGAATCTGGAATCAGGGTGTTTAGTTTTCGATCTGCCTCGGTGACTTCAAGTTCTGAGCTCGAGTCGTAGACCACCGATTCTGAAAGATTATTCTCGGGTAAGAACCCAAGCAGGGTCCTTGCGTAATCCAGGGCATCTTCTTCATCGCTTGCCAGGTAGTGCGCAACTCCCGAGGTCTGGTTGTGAGCGAGGGCGCCGCCCAGTTCTTCCATGCCGACATCTTCACCGGTGACGGTCTTGATTACATCGGGACCGGTTACAAACATATTTGAGGTTTTATCAACCATGATTACAAAATCGGTTAGGGCCGGAGAGTAAACAGCTCCTCCAGCGGCAGGGCCCATGATGATCGAGATCTGGGGGATAACCCCGGAGGCCATGGTGTTGCGCTTAAAGATTTCTCCGTATTTTCCAAGGGCAACAACACCTTCTTGAATTCGGGCACCTCCGGAGTCCAGGATTCCAACCAGTGGGACACCGGTAGAAATCGCAAGATCCATAATCTTGATGATCTTGTTTCCGGCTGCTTCACCGAGCGAGCCTCCAAAAATAGTGAAGTCCTGGGAGAACAGGGCGATCTGCCTACCGTGGATGGTTCCAAAGCCGGTGACAACCGAGTCTCCGTAGGGACGGTTCGCCTCAAGGCCGAAGGCGGTTGATCGGTGACGAACGAACTCGTCGATCTCAACGAAGGACCCGGGATCAAGCAGTAGCTCGATTCTTTCGCGGGCGGTTTTTTTGCCCTTGGCGTGCTGCTTCTGAATTGCCGCGTCGCCACTTGCGTGAACAGCCTGGTGGTAGCGATCTCTCAGGTCCTCGATCTTGCCGGCCGTGGTTGAAAGGTCGGTTTCGGGCTTTTCAGTCAAGATCTCTCCATTTGCAGTTTGGCGCTATCGGACCAACTTTAGCGAACGCCTACCCCGATGCTATTGCAGGTTCTTACATAGCATTCGGGGATTTTGCTAAGAGAACCTACAAAATCCCCCTGGCCTAGGCTTGATACATGGAATACCTCTTATCTATGCAGGCAGCCAATGGTTTTGACTATCTAGAGCAAACCGGCTCCACCAACCGGGATTTACTCGAGCGGGCTGGTTCCTGTGAGGAGTTTCACGTTCTGGCGACAAATTTCCAATCGGCTGGCCGAGGTCGCATGGATCGGCGCTGGGAAGCAGAACCCGGCACCTCGGTCATGGCTTC
>JAGYIH010000101.1 GCA_018402615.1 Aquiluna sp. | reverse complement strand
TCAAAGCCTTTTCGCTTTGAAGCCTTTTTATTCTATTGGGTTTGAAGACGCTATGTCTTTGGCCTGTTCGCTGGTTGGGCCGGGGGCTTCAACAAATACGGCTTTTCTGTAATAGGCCAGCTCGGCGATTGACTCCCTGATATCTGCCAGGGCCCGATGACCACCGTTTTTCTTTGGCAGTTGGAAATAGACCTTCGGGTACCACCTTCGAACCAGTTCCTTGATCGAGGAGACGTCAACGTTTCGGTAGTGAAGGTGTGAATCAAGAGTTGGCATGTAGCGATTTAGAAACATCCGGTCTGTGCCGATGGAGTTTCCAGCCAGCGGAGCGCTTCTTTTCTCCGGAGCAAACTTCTTGATGTGCTCAAGAATTTGACTCTCAGCCTGCTCAATGGGCAAACCGTCGGGAAGAAGCTCCAACAGCCCCGACTCTTTATGCATGTTGGTGACAAATTCACCCATACCCGCAAGTGAGTCCTCGCGCGGTTTGATTACAACACTTAATCCCTCATCCAGGATGTTTAGTTCGGAGTCGGTAATCAAAACCGCGATCTCAACCAGGCAGTCTTTTTCAACGTCAAGACCGGTCATCTCGCAGTCGATCCAGACCAAATTTTCAGCAGACTTCATTATTTTCTTACTTTAGCGGGCGGCTTCGGCAAGTCTTCTGGCCTTACCCTTTTTCTTCCTCGGTCCCTTAAGCGCTTTGCGCTCCTTGCGGCCTTCGATTAACCAGTAAAGAACCGGAACGATAATCAGAGTCAATAGGGTCGAGGACACCAGCCCTCCGATGACGACAATCGCCAGCGGCTGGCTAATAAAGCCGCCACCGGTGATTCCAAACGCCAATGGAGAAAGGGCAAATATGGTTGCCAGTGCCGTCATCAAAATCGGACGAAGTCTCTGACGTGATCCATCCATGATGGACTGCTGAATCGTCTTTCCCTGCTTTCGGTACTGATTTATCAGGTCAATAAGCACAATGGCATTTGTCACCACCACACCCACCAAAAGCAGCATTCCAATAAGTGCCGGAACGCCGAGTGGGGTGTCGGTTAGAAGAAGGAGTCCAAGTGCTCCGGTTGCCGCAAACGGAATCGAGATCAGCAAGATAAGGGGCTGAACCAGGCTCGAGAAGGTTGCGACCATGACCAGGTAAACAATTGCGATTGCGGCCAGTAGGGCAAGACCCAACTGCTCGAAACTCTCGGTCTGCTCAGCTGAGACACCGCCGATGGTTGCAGTTGCACCGAGTGGCAGATCAATTTCGGCAAGTGCAGCTGTCACCTCTCTGGTGACGGCTCCCAGGTCGTCAGAGTCTGGGGTAAGCGCAACGGTTGCTACTCTCTCACCTTTTTCACTGGTAATCGAAACTGGAGCCTGAACCTCTTGAATGGTTGCAATATCTCGAAGTTCAATAACGCCAGCTCTGGTGGGAATTGAAATAGCGCTTATCTCTTCGATTGTTGCGGGAGTATTGTCCTGCACGATGAATATAGGAGTTGCCTCATTCTCGATGTTCACATTTCCAATAGAGGAGGGGCGAAGGGTTGAAGAAACCAGACCCGAGACCTGAATTTCGGTAAGCCCACTCTC
>JAGYIH010000100.1 GCA_018402615.1 Aquiluna sp. | reverse complement strand
AAATTGCCTCCAAGTCGGAGCCGATGACCGTTGAGGGCACCGCTGGCAAGGTAACCGCAATTTTCTTCGTACTTCTTGTTGCCGCAGCGGCGACCTGGTTCTTTGCACCTCTGCAGCAGCTTTGGTTCCCAGCTATGTTCGTGGGTCTCGGTCTTGCTCTTTGGATTACTTTCTCGAAGAAGGTAATGCCGGGCGTAATTGTCGCCTACGCTGCCGTTGAGGGTGTATTTCTTGGTGGAATTTCCGCTCTGTTTGAATCTATGTACCCGGGAATTGTGCAGTCGGCAGTTTTGGGAACCCTAACAACCGCAGGTGCGATGTTTGCTGCCTACCGCTTTGGTTGGATCAAGGTTGACGCAAGATTCACCCGAATCATGACCTTCGCAATCATCGGATACATGATCTTCGCCGTTGTGAACCTAGGTTTTGTTCTTATCTCCGGTGAAGCCGGAGTGTACGGTTCAGCGTTTGGATGGCTTGCGGGTCTAGTTGGAGCAGGTCTTGCTGCCTTCACCTTGAACCTAGACTTTGAGACCATCATGGTTGGCTCTCGCGATAAGTGGCCAGTCGAGATGGAGTGGCGAGCAGCCTTCGGTTTGACCGTGACTCTAATCTGGCTCTACGTCGAGATTCTTCGACTACTGGCTATTTTCAACCGCGACTAGTTGATTTTTCTGGCGATACTCTCGCCAGAGCTGGTTTAGATCCCAGGCGTTTTCGGCCATTATCGAAACACCCCTGACGCCGGTTCGCCTGGTCTTACCAGAAATCAAAAGCAGCTTGGTGTTGAAAAGTACCCCGCTGGATCGGGACTGTGCCTCATCAAAGAAGGTTGCATCACTGCAGCCGGAGCCATCGTCAAGCGTAATAAAGACAACCCGCTTGCCAGATCGCATCGGAGGGCTCTGGGTTGCAACCCTAACTCCAGCAATCAGGACTTCGGTTTTTGATCTCAAGCCAACTAACTCGCTGGATCTAACAACACCCATTTCATCCAGCATCGGCTGATACTTAGCCAGCTGGTGATCGGTGATATCCATGCCGAGTAGATCAAGCTCCGCTTGAATCTGACCGGCTATTGAAATTTGAGCGTTGCCGGTGGGCATTAGATCTTTCGCTTCAAAATCAAGCATCGGTTGATTCTGATCGATTTTTGGTTTGGACTTTAGGGCCGTTAGCTGCCTAACCCGCTCCAGAATGTCTCCTCGGGTGTGATCGGTTGATCCGCCAGCTAATTCATCGAGTGCGCCAACCAGCGCTAAACGCTTGATGGTTGCACGCGAAGGAGACGCCCTGAGGTAAAAATCGGCCAGGTCTGCAAAGGGCGCCTGCTTGATGATTCTGGTTATCTCAGAGTTTGAGATGCCGTGCAGGTCGGTTATTGCCATACGGATTGCTATGCCGTTGGCGGTTTTTTCAACCAGGTATTCATCTTTTGATTTATTGACATCTAGCGGCAGTATCTTCACCCCGAGTCTTCTGGCTTCAGATAACAGCAATCGTTTTGGATACATACCCGGGTCATGGGTAAACAGCCCTGCCAAAAACTCAGTGGGGTAGTGGGTTTTTAGCCAGGCGCTTTGGTAGGTGGGAAGTGCGAAGGCTGCGCCGTGGGCTTTGCAGAAACCGAAGCTTCCAAATCCCTCCAGCACACTCCAGATCCGATC
>JAGYIH010000010.1 GCA_018402615.1 Aquiluna sp. | reverse complement strand
GATGCCAACCAACTCGACAAGGTCGTCCATGGTCACGACATTGCCAGCGCGCTTCGACATTCGCACCGGCTCTCCGTCCTTGACAAGATTTACCATCTGACCAATCAAAATCTCCATGTTCTTGCCGGGCTCATCCCCAAAAGCCTGACACAGGGCATACATCCTTGGCACGTAGCCGTGATGATCGGCACCGAGCATGTAGATGCAACGGTCAAAGCCCCGATCGCGCTTGTCGAGGTAGTACGCGATATCTCCCGCGATGTAGGCGGCTTCACCATCTGATTTCAAAACCACGCGGTCTCGGTCATCTCCAAAGTCGGAGGAGCGCAACCAAAGTGCCCCTTCTGATTCATACATGTGACCCAGCGCCTGAAGCTTCTGGATTGCCTTTTGCACAGCACCAGACTCGTAGAGCGAGTTCTCGTGGAAATAGACGTCAAAGTGGACACCAAATTCCTCAAGGGATTCCCGGATGTGGGTGAACATCAGATCCACGCCTCGTGCCCTGAAAGTCTCTTGGGCTTGCGCATCAGTCTGGCTGAGAACATCGGCTTCCAGCTTCACCACGGCCTGCGCGATGTCGTTTATGTACTCACCCGCGTAGCCGCCTTCTGGAGCTGCGTCTGATTTAGCCGCTGCCAACAACGACCTGGAGAAGCGGTCAATCTGCGCTCCGTGATCGTTGAAGTAGTACTCCCTTGTCACCGCTGCGCCGCAAAATTCAAAGACCCTGGCAAGCGAATCCCCAACCGCTGCCCAGCGCGCACCACCAAGGTGAACCGGTCCGGTCGGGTTTGCGGACACAAACTCAAGGTTTAGCTTCACGCCAGCCATGGACTCGAGGCGGCCAAAATTCTTACCCGCATCAACAACTGTCTTTATGAGCGCCCCGGCTGCCAGATTAGAGAGCGAAATGTTTATAAACCCTGGCCCTGCAATCTCGAGGCCCTCAATACCCTCAAAAGCGGAGAGCTCTTTCACAATCAGATCTGCGAGTGAGCGTGGGGCCATGCCAATCTTTCCGCCCAGCTGCATCGCGACATTGGTTGCCCAGTCACCATGATCACGGTTCTTGGGACGCTCAACAACTATCTCAACGGCATCAAGATCAGCAGAAATTGCTCCGGCAGCGTTCAGAGCAACCAAGGCTGACCTAATGGCCTGACTAAGTTGTTCTGGGGTCACGAGATTTCCTGAATTTGGGGGGTTTAGCCAACGTCGGCTATGAGGTAAAACTCTAAACCATTGAGCAGTTGGCTGCCATTGGGAGAGTAAACCCATGTCCCGATACATGCCAGTTTCCCAAAGGTCGAGCGTTGGGTCGAATGTTAGACTTTGGAAATTCTGGGCCCCCATAGCTCAGGGGATAGAGCACCGCCCTCCGGAGGCGGGAGCGCAGGTTCGAATCCTGCTGGGGGCGCGCCTAACGATCGTTGAGAAACTCAGCCATTTGCTGCATTGCCATTGCTCGGTGAGAAAAACTTGACTTCACCTCAGACTCCAACTGGGCCGATGTGACCTCAAAGCCCTCTGGGATAAATACCGGGTCATAGCCAAAGCCATTTGACCCAGCAGCTTCAAGAGCTATTCGACCCGGCCAGACCCCGGTGAAACTAGTCTCCCCCTCTGACTCAACAAGTGCGATGGTGCAGATAAACGCTGCACCTCTGTGTTGGCTTGGAATATCCCGTAACTGCTCCAGCAGCAAATCCCGATTCACCTGATCAGAACGCGTCCCGGACCAGATTGCCGAAAAGATCCCAGGAGCACCGCCCATTACCTCAACCGCCAACCCAGAATCATCCGCAAATGCAGACTGCCCGGTTGCGGTAAATGCCGCCCTGGCTTTGATAAGTGCATTTTCCAAGAAGGTGACGCCGGATTCAACCGGTTCACTGCCGTCGTGAGGGATGATTTCCAAGGAAGGAATTTTGCTCCCAAGAATTAGCTGAGCCTCTGAGACCTTGTGCTCATTGCCGGTTGCAAAAACCAATTTCACTGCTTCAGCTCCAGGCTTTTGCCCAAAACTTCAATCTGCAGGCGGCTGAGCTCTAGATTCGAGTCAAGCGCCAGCTCCAACAGCCGGTTGAGCTCATCGCGGTCAAAGGGATTTGCCTCTGCGGTCCCCTGAACCTCAACGAATAGACCTCGGCCCGTGACAACTACGTTCATGTCGGTGTCTGCCCGCACGTCCTCAACGTACTCAAGGTCGGAAACTGCAACCCCGTCGACTATTCCGACCGAGATGGCAGAGACGGTATCGATGATTGGTTTGGCGCTTTTGGCAATGTGCCCCTGAGTCTTTGCCCAGGCAATTGCATCTGCTAGGGCAACGAACGCTCCGGTGATTGCAGCCGTCCTTGTTCCACCATCCGCCTGAATAACATCGCAATCAATAACGATGGTGTTTTCCCCAAGCGCCTTGTAATCAATTACGGCTCGAAGTGACCTTCCAATCAGCCGCGAAATTTCATGAGTCCGCCCACCGATTTTGCCCTTTACGCTCTCACGATCGGAGCGGTCGTGAGTGGCTCTAGGAAGCATTGAATACTCGGCTGTGACCCAACCTTCCCCAGAATCCTTCTTGAACCTTGGAACACCTGGAGTAAAAGATGCGTTACACAAAACCTTGGTATTGCCAAATGACACCAAGCAGGAGCCCTCCGCGTAAATGGTGAAACCTCGCTCGAAACTCACGGTTCTCATCGCATCATCGGCGCGTCCATTGGGTCTAGTCATTTGTGATTCCTTGATTTAGTTGTTCGACATTTGAAACCTCTGGTCCCAAAAACCTCCGCGCCAAAACTTCGAATGAGGCGGTATCACCCGTGGCGAAGAATCGGTAACTCGGCGTTAGGTTCTTCGGTGCCAGCAGATCATGCTTGGTTAAGACCGAAAAGACATCGCTGGCAGTCTCACTTGCTGAGGACACCAGGTTTACGTTCTCACCCATCACGTAAGCGAGCGCCGCCTGCAACAAGGGGTAATGGGTGCAGCCCAATACCAGCGTGTCCACGCCCGCCGCTCTGAGTGGAGCACAGTAGGCCTCTGCTGCAGCAAGCAACTCGGGTCCCGAGGTCACTCCCCGCTCAACAAAGTCCACAAAAGCCGGAGCTGCATTGGATGTGATCTCAAAATCAACGGCTGCGGCGAAGGCGTCCTCGTAAGCACGGGAGGAAATTGTTGCCTCGGTGCCTAAGACCCCAACCCTTTTATTCCGACTAGTTCCGACCGCTCTTCTCACCGCCGGCTGAATAACCTCGACTACTGGAACCCCAAGATCCTTGGTGTATCGCTCCCGAGCGTCGCGCAGAACTGCTGCCGAAGCCGAGTTGCAGGCAATCACCAATAGCTTTACCCCGCTGGCAACCAGTTCATCCATGACTTGAAGTGCGTATCGTCGCACGTCTGAAATTGGCTTTGGTCCGTAGGGAGAGTTCTTGGTATCCCCCACGTACCGGATCGACTCATTGGGAAGCTGATCAATGATTGCTCGCGCTACCGTGAGCCCACCGACTCCCGAATCAAAAATCCCTATTGGCCTTGCATCCACGGACGCAAGTCTATGCCCGCCCTTTGATGGGTAGGCTGATTGTGTGGCGAGCGCTCTAATGACCGACAAGTATGAACTGACAATGGTTCAAGCTGCTCTGCAGTCTGGCAAGGCAGAGACGAGATGTGTTTTCGAAGCCTTTTCTCGTCAATTGCCCGCCGGCAGAAGATTTGGTGTCGTAGCTGGAACCGGAAGATTGCTCAGGGTATTGGAAAACCTACGGTTCGAGAATTCAGACCTGGAATTCCTCCGCGTCAACGCTTTGGTAGATAACCCAACTCTTGATTACCTCTCAAACTTTAGGTTTTCAGGGGACGTCTTTGGGTATCAGGAGGGTGAGCTCTACTTCGGACAAAGCCCCATTCTTCGAGTCGAAGCAAGCTTTGCAGAGGGCGTAATAATCGAGACCCTGCTGCTATCGATTATGAACTACGACAGCGCAGTTGCTTCGGCAGCAGCGAGAATGCGAATTGCCGCTCAGGGGCGTTACCTAGCCGAGATGGGCGCTAGGCGGGCCAACGAGTCGGCAGCCGTGGCAGCTGCCAGAGCGGCCTACATCGTTGGTTTTGATGCCACCAGCAACTTAGAGGCTCACCGCAGTTACGGCGTCCCCTCAATGGGAACAAGTGCGCACGCATTCACACTGCTTTACGAAACCGAGCAGGCCGCCTTCGAGGCTCAGCTTGCCTCGATGGGTTTTGGTACCACGCTGTTGGTTGACACCTATGACATCGAAGCTGCGGTTCGCAGTGCAGTAGGACTCACCAATGGGAAAATCGCAGCGGTTCGGCTGGATTCCGGCGACCTGGTTAGCACCGCCATCCAAGTGCGAAGCCTGCTGGATGAGCTTGGTGCCAAGCAAACCAAGATTGTGGTAACCAACGATCTGGACGAATACACCATTGCTGCACTGCAGTCAGCTCCGGTAGACGGTTATGGAGTCGGCACCGCACTGGTGACCGGTAGCGGTGAGCCAACCGCTGGGTTTGTCTACAAGCTCGTCGCTCACGACAGCTCTGGTGACTGGGTAAATGTTGAAAAGCAGTCGATTGGCAAAGTGTCCAAGGGTGGCAAAAAACATGCCAGCAGGGCTATCTCCGAGGGCATCGCTCAAGCAGAACAGGTCGGCGAAAAGAAGGCTGGCCGAGAGCTTCAGCTGAAGCTAATGCAGGCTGGCCGTATCTTGGACCCGGGATCGGATCAAGAACTAACTGAGCGAGCAAGGTTGCATCACGGCAAAGTAATTTCTGAACTGTCCGGGTTTGGCCTTCGGCTTTCCAAAGGGGAAGCCGCAATCCCAACTATTACCAGTTAGTCCTTTTTGAACTTTTCGTAAATTGCCTTGCAGTCTGGGCAAACCGGAAACTTTTGCGGGTCTCTAGTTGGAACCCAAACCTTCCCGCACAGGGCAACAACCGCACTTCCCATGACCGCGGACTCAACTATTCGATCTTTTTTTACGTAGTGCGAGAACCGTTCATGATCACCCTGGTCAAGGACGACTTTTTCCTCTTGAAGAGTCTGCTGTTCGTTGCTCATTCTTCTAGCCTAGGTCTGAGGCGTCACCAAGAGTCACGTTGAAGGTCAATTTTGTGGTGCCGCGGACGACTTCGACCTGGACCTCGGCATTTGCAGCCTCAGCACGCACCATCGCGGTAAGGTCCGCCGAGCCTGAGACTCGCTGACCTGCAAAGTTGATTACCACGTCACCGGAGCGCATTCCAGCATTTGCCGCAGCACCCCCAGAAGTGACCTGCTCTATAAAGGCTCCGGTCGAAAAGGAGGAGTTCTCTGCGGTGTTGTCTCTCACCAGTGCGCCCAGTAGTCCGTGAGTGGCATACCCAAGCTCGATGATCTCATCGGCGATTCTCTTCGCGGTGTTTGAGGGTATTGCAAAGCCGACCCCGATGCTTCCAGACTCTCCATTGCCCGCAGTTGCAATCGCGACGTTAATACCAATTAGCTGACCCAACTCATTAACCAGGGCACCACCAGAGTTGCCAGGATTAATGGCGGCATCGGTCTGAATCACCTGAATTGAGATTGGTGCCGCTCCGGTCCCAGTCCAAAACTGCAAACCTGCGTCCTCGCTCACTTCGGATGATGCAACCTGAATCGTTCGATTCAGTGCTGAAATAATGCCCTCGGTGACCGTAGAGGTAAGACCTAGTGGCGCACCAATTGCAACCACGTTTTCACCGACATTTAGTTCACTGGAATTCGTGAATTTGATTGTCTTTAGCCCCTCGGACTCGATCTTTATCACGGCCAAATCGTAAACACTGTCAAAGCCAATCAATTCTGCTGGCAAAACTAAGCCATCCCACAGCCTCACCGAGACCGATGCTCCCTCGGTCAAACCACCGAGGGTAACCACGTGAGCATTTGTGAGAATGTAGCCGTCCTCCGAGAGAATCACGCCTGAACCAGAACCCGAGCCCTGATTTGACCTAACCGAAAGCGTCACAACCGCAGGGGACGCCTCGGCCGCAGCACCTGTTACCCAGTTCACACTCTTGGTGTTGTTCACAACGACCGGAGCTGGCTGGGAAAAATTCATGTAGGACAAAGTGAAGGAACTGGAGCCGATTATCCCGCCAACCAGGGCGGCACTCATTGCCAATGCGGCGATGGCTAGAGGCCTAAAAGGTCTGCGCCTCTTCACCTCTGCCTCTGGCACCGGAGCCGAGTATGGAGAATTGAAATTAAATTGAGAATCTCCCGAGCGGTTCCATTCAGACATCAAAGCACCTTTCGTCTTGTCACCATTATGGTGAACAAGGCTGGGTGTCAAATGAGTCCTGACTGAACCTATCCTGACTATCCGACCAACAGTGTCCTTCTAGGTGGGTCAACTACCGAAAGTTCCACCTGGTTTGAAACCAAGCTCGCAAAAGCAGCTCCATAAACCCAAGAACCGCCCACATTTTTGTAATCGATGCGATAACTAACCTCAGCCAAGGCACTAATCAGATCAGGTTGCTCAAAGCTCGCGGAGACAAACTGCCCGCTTAATCGCTGACCGTCCGAGAATGTCCACTTGATCTCAATTGGAACAAATCGAATTGTTGCAGCGCTTCCAAAGAGTTGGCCCACGTGTTCACCACCCCCAGGGATTACAGCGAAGCCAGCAGCCTGCTCGACTTCGATTTCACCGCTTGATTGAAGGTAGGCAAACGGCCTGACGGCGTTTGCGGTGAAGGCCTGGACGACTACCTCCCCAACTGTTCTGCTGCTGGGTTTGGGGGCCGAAACTTGGGGCTCTGGATCACCGATGCAAGCGCGTGTCCCGATTTCAACCCACGCCGAGATTACTGAACTGGTTGGGATGTTGGTAGTTCCGTTTACGTAGTAGGAGCAGAGCCGCATTGGTTTCGGTTTGCGCTCAATGACCGGCTTTGGTTTTCCAGGGGTCACGATATTTTTTGTCTTTCCGGCTTCGGCACAAATCGTGTAGCTGGCGCCCGTGGCCCTCGGGCACTGGCTCGCGCAGGAACCCAAAGCGGCACCGTTTACGTCGCAGCTTGCCAATAGCAGCGCCAGTTCGGCTAGCAAGGAACACCGCTTAGGTCGATGTTCGAAACCAAAGCGCCCCGCAGTGAAACCTCAACCCACTGTCGCTCAAGCCTTGAAACTGATATCAGTTCACCACTGGAGTCTCGAAACTGCGTGTCGGAAACATCCAGGCAGCTCTCAAAACTACTTTCCGAAATCCGGGTGGTATTTGAAAACCGACTAAACCCGTATCCAACCAGCCCAAGACTTTGTACAAGCTTTGAACTGGCTGTTGCACTCTCAGAGCCTTTCCAGTGAGCCAGCCTGACGTCAGAGCCCTGAGCCGCAGCAATCGCGTAGGCGTTTAGCCGAGCCTCAACGGCCGAGCCCGGTGAGGCGCAGCCACCGAGAATGAGTGAGAACAAAACTAAAAGAGGCATGCCAAGAAGTTAGCCAAAATACCGAAAATCGACATTTAGTTATCCACAAGTGAAAACCCCTCCCAGCAAAGCTGGGAGGGGAATTGGTTGCGGGGGCAGGATTTGAACCTACGACCTCCGGGTTATGAGCCCGGCGAGCTACCGAACTGCTCCACCCCGCGGCGAAGTTCCAACACTAGCAGACGGGCTGGCGGTTAGTCCAACGCGGCTAGGGCATCCTCGATGGCTGCAGCCAAGCGCTGATCTGCCTCTCCAAAGGCCTCCCAGTTCCCCGACCGAAGAGCTGACTCCTTGTCAAGCAGAGCCTGTCTGGCGGACTGGAGCGCGGCATCCAGTGCAGCGTTGCCGGAGTCAGCCGATGGTCTGTCAGCTGAATCAGGCTGTTCGGCCTCACCAGTTTCGGAATCAACAACTTCTCCATCGCCGGTGACTGCTCCGGAGTCTCCTCCGAATAGCGAATCAAGGGCCTCTTCCAGAGTGTCCTCGAACGCGATTTTGTCACCAAAGGCCACCAAGATTTTTTGGAGCAGTGGGTAACTGGTTTCACCAGTGGATTCAACATAAACCGGCTGCACGTATAGCAACCCGCCTCCAACTGGAAGGGTCAGCAGGTTTCCGTTCAGAACCCTGGTTGATCCCTGTCGCAAAAGGTTCAATAGCGAAGAAACGTTGCTATCGGCGTTGAAGTTGTTCTGAACCTGCCCTGGACCAGGGACGATAGTCTCCCTTGGAAGGTTCAGAAGGGTGAGCTGTCCATATCGGTCACTCTCAGATCCCGGGGCATTTCCAGCATCCGCATTCGCGATTAGGTAACCGGTTAGAACGTTTCTAGTGGTCTCACCGGTGGACTGTGGAATGAAGGTCGAGTAGAGAGAGAAGGCGCTTGCATCCTGTCCCGGGGCCTGCATGGTCAGGTAGTAGGGAGGCTGCACGGTGCCCAGTCCGGTTCCAACCACGGGATCGTTAGGGGTCATCCAAGCGTCCTGCTGGGAGTAGAAAGCCCCAGCTTCGGTCACGTGGTAGCGGCCCAAAACGGATCGCTGCATCTTGAACAGATCGCTCGGGTAACGAACGTGAGACATAAGTTCCTGACTCATTTCGCTCTTTGGCCGAACGGTGTTTGGAAAGACCTTCATCCATGCATCGAGGATGGGGTCCTGTTCGTCCCACTGGTATAGCTCTACCTTGCCGTCATAGGCATCTACCGTCGCCTTCACGGAGTTTTTGATGTAGTTGATCTGGCCCGTCTGGCGATTGAAGGTCTCGGAGGAGGAGTCCAGAATCGCAAGGTTGAAGGCCTCGAGGTTCGAGTATGGGAAATTTGAACTGGTGGTGTAGCCATCGACAATCCACTTAATTCTTCCGTCGACCACGGCCGGGTAAATCTCAGAATCCACGGTCAGGTACGGCGCTACCTCGGCTATGCGCTCAGCCGGGGTGCGGTTGTAGAGAATCTGAGAGTTCTCGTTGATTGCATCGGATAGCAAAATCTGCTCGCTCTGGAATTTCAGGGCGTAGGCAATCCGATTAAAAATGTTTCCAATCGAGGGCCCGCCATCACCTTGGAAGGTTGTGTAGGTCTCCCGCTCACCGTCTTCACCGGCTGGGAAGTCGAACTCCAGGGGCTCTGCTCCCTCAGGCGCTCCGACGATTGAATATTCCGGCGAGTTGACACCGAAATAGACGCGCGGCTCAAATTCTCCAAGCAACCCAACGGAGGGGATTCCGGACTGCAGGAACAGTGGCTTACCGTCACTATCGCGCTTATTTCCATAAGCTGCGGCAAGACCGAAACCGTGTGTGAACACGATCGTTGAGTTGTACCAAGACTGCGAGTCACCCAGACCGGCCTGGTTCAGTTCTCGAACCGCCACAATGGTGTCCTGAACTTCACCGTCTATCTCGTAGCGACCGACATGCAGGCGGTTTGGGAAGCTGTAGTACTGACGGTACTGCTCTAGCTGCCTGAAGGCATCCGCTACCAGTGCAGGGTCCATGATTCGAATCGAGGCCGTGGTCTTCACATCGTCTCTTAGAGCACCGGGCTCTGGAATAACCGTGGCGTCGTAATCAACGACTTCGACGTTATCCAATCCGTACGAAGTCCTGGTCGCCTCGATGTTCTTCTGAAGGTATGGCGCTTCCAAGGTTCGTTCGTTCGGAACAACCTGAAAGGTCTGAACGATCCATGGGTAAAGACCACCGAGTACGAGCGAGCTGACAACCATTAGGGCCGTCGCGATTATCGAGATTCGCCACTGACCAAAGAATGCGGTGACCAAGAACGCTGCGGCAACCGCAAGTGAAATCAAGGCAAGAATCTGCAGACCCGGAATTATTGCATTGGCGTCGGTGTAGTTCACTCCGGTGAACAGTGCGCCCGCAGTTACCGCTGTCAGATACTGATCTAGCCAGAGGCTCAAGCCCTGAACCACAAGGTAAACGGCAACAAAAATCGCCAGTTGAATTCTTGCTGGCTTGGAAACCTTGACTTCGCGGCCAGTGATGCGAATGCCTCCATAAATCAAGTGAACGGCGGCGTTAATCAATCCGGCCAAAAGGATGGCACCAGACAGGTAGCCGGTAACGAAAACGTAGAAGGGGAGCTCAAACACGAAAAATGCCGCATCCAGGCCAAAGTGGGCATCAGTTATTCCAAAGGATGTGCCGTTTAGCCAGAGCGCTGCTGCTTGCCACTCACGAGCGGTCACCAGGCCTCCGAATAGTCCCAGCACGGCTGGGGCTCCGATCATCAAGACCTTGCGCAGGCTCTCCAGCAGCTGCTGATAGGCAGCAAAGGGTGACTCTTCTGGCATCTGCAGATAAACCGGACGGGTGCGCCAGGCGAAGGTGAGACCAACCGCAACAATGATTGCCATCACTGTAAATCCGACCAGGAATGCCACTAGCTGGGCGATGATCTCAGTCAGGAAAACAACCTCGTACCCCAAGTTCTGGAACCACATCCAGTCGGTGTAGATACCTGCGGCACTGAAGAGTAGAAATAAAATCGCACCGATTATTCCGAGGGCGATGGACAGGGGTGAAACCCTGCGACCTTTTGTAGCTGCTGGCTGCGTCACGCGTTTTCTCCTAATTGCTGCATCCGAGTGCGGGCAAAGCAAGACCCTTGGCTAGGGCCTCGACCGCACTTTTTGC
Organism: Aquiluna sp.; assembly: GCA_018402615.1. Next base: position 15,527 of record JAGYIH010000010.1, on the reverse strand, counting down.
TTCCGACAAGTCTCTCACTGCCACAACGCTAAGACCTTCGGGAACACTGTCAATTACCTCATTGCAATTTCCGGCAGGTGCGAGGAACAAATTTGCCCCTGAATCCCGCGCTGCAATCATCTTTAGTTCGATTCCACCAATCGGTCCGACCTCGCCCCCCGGGGAGATGGTTCCGGTTCCCGAAACATGGTTTGCACCTGCAAGAGAACCCGGAGTCAGGGCATCGATAATGCCCAGGGCAAACATTAGACCTCCGCTGGGGCCTCCAACGTTTCCCAGCTGAAGAGAAATCTCTACCGGGAAGTCATACGTGTAACCAATCATGGCGCCTATTACGTAAGCGTCCACTTTGAACTCAGGAGTGATGTCGATGACAATTTCTCGCCCATCGCGAAGCACCAGGATCTCCATTGGCTGGCCAAGACTGAGCTGAATCTGGGAGCGCAGCTCCTCAAAAGTTGTCACGGAAACCCCGTTGGCAGATAGCACGAAGTCACCACCCACAAGCAATCTGGAGGCTGGGGTGCCCTCCAAAACAGTGCTCACGTAAAGGCTGCGCGGCACCTCATAACCCAAATCCCGAAGTGCCACAGCAATTGAGTCCTGCTGTGAAATTTCCATCATCGCACTGGACTCAGCCCGGACCTCTTCAGTTGTTCGGTTTGGCGGGTAAACCTCATCCAGCGGCAACACAATTTGACTGGGGTCCGCCCAAGCAAAAAGCACTTGAATCCAGCCCGGAGTTGACTCGCGATTTCCGACAAGTGAAACCGTGGTCACATCAAAACGGGAATCGGATTCGAATACCTCTAGGTCCGAACTGGAGATCACCGGGCGGCCATCGATCTGCGCCATGACATTGAACACTTGGCCCGGCCTCTCGATTACAAAACCAGTCGGTATCAGCACAACCCCACCCAGGGCTATGAGAAATAGGCTCAGAGTCGCCCAACCCGCAAGCGAACGCTTACTGGTATTTGAACTGCCATTGAAAAAAGTCATTGCCCCAATGCTAGATTCCCATGCAAATTACCCGCGCATCGAAACTAACGCCCTCGGCGAACATGTGAAATTGCTGAACGTATTCAACCGACCTGCGCAACCTTGGCGATGTAGCGTCGAGAGTGGGAAGGGTGCAAATTGGACGAGAACATGGGAAGAGATGAGCTGGAAGAGCTCATTCGCAAAATGCTGGGCGACGCAGCGACCGAGCAGGACATTGCCAAAATTGCGGGGCTTTGGCAAAATCCGGCCGCCATGGGTCAAATGTTCTCTCAGCTCCAGAACATGTTTTCCGCTTCCGACGAGCCAGTGAACTGGAAACTCGCCAACGACCAGGCAACTCAGATTGCCAAAAAAGACCAGCACGGATCCGATGCGGTCTCAAACGAGCTTCAGAGCGCTTTCGAGATGGCCGCTCTTTGGCTTCAAGGGGTTACCGAGTTTGCCAATAGCCAACCATTGAAAGTTTTAAGCAGGACAACCTGGGTTTCAGACGCCATGCATCTTTATAAACAACTCTCGGAACCCGTTGCCCTAAGCATGTCAAAGGCCCTTACGGAAAACTTGGACAAGCTGATGCCGGAAGAACTCAGCGAGATGATGGGGCCAGCTAAAAGCTTTATCTCAAATGCGGGGGCCTCGATTTTCGCCATGCAGCTGGGCCAGGCTGTGGGAAAGCTTTCAAACCAGACCCTGATGGGGTCCGAAATCGGAATCCCCATTAGCCCAAGGCCCTCAATGGTCTCTCAAAATATCTCTAATTTGATGACCGACATTTCCACTCCGCGCTCCGAAGTGATGATTTTTCTAGCCACCCGCGAATTGGCAATTTCTAGTCTCTACAGCTCAAATAAGTGGCTTGGGGATCACATCGTTACTCAGGTTAGGGAGTTCGCCGCCGGACTAAAAGTCGATGTTGAGCAAATTCAATCACTTGCGGAAGGAATTGACCCGACCGATCAAGACTCGCTGAATCAACTCATGCAGGCAGGCGCTCTGATTTCTCAGCGCACCGAAGAGCAAGAGCTTGCGCTTTCTAGAATCGAGCTCACGCTTGCATTGATTGAGGGGTGGGCTGACTTCATTTCCGAATCGGCCAGCAAGAGGCTGCCCTCGATATCCTCAATCACCGAACTTTTCAACAGGCATCGCGCCTCCTCTGGTGCTTTGGAAAAGACCTTCCAGACCCTGCTAGGTCTAGAGCTAAAACCAAAGCTTCGACGCGAGGCAAAGCAGATGTGGCAGTTGCTGCACGAGCGAATAGGCGTTGCCAAGACGGACAGTATCTGGAGTCACCCGGACATGCTGCCAAACGAACAGGAAGTCCAAAACCCAGAGCAACTGATCATGCGCCTGAGCGATTCCGGTGACGACTTTGACACCGAGTTGCGCAAGTTCCTCGATGGCTAGGCTGTGGAAAACGCAATGCGGCAATTGCAATCAAGGCCTAACTTTTCTGGATGGTCAAGCAAATAAATCCCTCGCTGGCAAGGCTCTGGCTGAATAATCAGACCCGGGCCTATGGCTCCCCGAATCGACTCGTGCTTGAGAATCTGAGCGAGCAAGAAGCGCGAGTGCTCGACTACTTGGAAGCGGGCATCGCGGACAACCAGTTATCAGATCTTCCGCTGATGGCCAGGGCGGACAGCAGGACCACAACGTCTTTACTCGACCGAATCGGGCCGCTGTTGCAAAAAACCTCTTCTTTCTTGCCGGAATCTAGCAGTCTTGATATCGAGCGACAGTTCAGCGAAATCATGCGACTGTATTTGCTTGAGCACTCAGACCCAGCTGCCGCGCTCTCGAAGCGGAATAACTCCAAGGTGTTTGTTTCAAGCCTGAATCGAACCGGGCTTCTCATTGCAAAGGGTTTGGGGGCCAGCGGAATTGGAACCATATTCACAACCGACCAAAAGTCAGTAACCAATGCTGACACTTTGGACCTGGGCTACCCCATCGCAGAGCTCGGTAATCAAAGGGCAAAGGCTGCGAGGCGACTTATCAGCGGCGGAAAGGTTGAGCTTCATTCCCGAGTCACCCAGACTTACGATCGAACCGACCTGGCGATTATTTTGGCCAACGATGTGCTTTCTCCAAACCAATACGCGCAATGGCTCAGCCGCGATATTGCGCACCTGGGGGTTGTGGTTTCCGAGTCTGGAGTACTGATTTCGCAACTTGTAATTCCCGGCGTCACGCCGTGTCTGGCATGCCTGGAAATCCAGAGTTTGGAAGCAGACCCAAATTGGGCCAGGACAGCGCCACAGTTAGCATCCCTTGAGAGGGATTTGGCGGACAGCTCGATTGCCCTCTTTGCGGCATCAATCGGGCTGAGTCTTGGACTAAACCTCATCGACTTTGGGGCTATTGAGTCAAGCCCAGTGGTGACCCGAATGGACCGCCACTCAAATATCATGCAACTCGAGGTAACGGCTAAGAACTGTGGTTGCCACAAAGCTCAATGAAGTCTGAGGCACCCTTCTCTTTTGAGTAGGAGATTGAAAGTGAGGACTGGGCCCTGGTAAGCGCAACATAAAACAGGCGCCGCTCCTCGGCCTTGTCAGAGTCGGTTTTGGCATAGGCAATTGGGAAGATTCCCTTATTTACCCCAACCAAAAAGACTGTTTCCCACTCCAACCCCTTGGTTCCATGAATGGTGGCGAGCGTTACCGCCTCACGCTCTGGCTCATGGCCAGAGCTCTCCCATTCATCAAGTTCACGCAAGTACTCATCGAGTTGGACGTCACCGAGCTGATCCAGCACCTCCACAAACCAGTTCAATCCCTCCCACTTGACACCGGGCGCAGGGCGCGAGCTCCATCCAAGGGCAGTCAATATTTGAGAAACCCGAACAAACAGCGGTTCTGTCGACTCACCAGTCTTTAGCGCCCTGATTGCGGCATAGGCATGCATCACCTCTGGGCGCCGGAAGAACTTGCCAGCACCACGCAGCTGCGTCTCCACACCAAGTCCCCTCAGTTCCTTCTCAACCTGAACCAACTGAGAGTTGGTCCGGGCCAAAACTGAAATCGAACGCAACGGGTTTGTCTTTGATGTCTCCAACACCTGCAGAGCAACTTTTTGGGCCTCCTCGGCAGCAGAGCTATAGCTATGGACCCTTGGATGCGAACTGAGCTGGCGAACGGCAACCAACGGCGAGTCAGGTGACACCCGATTCGCCAGTGCCACGATCTCCTGCGAGGAGCGGTAATTACGATCAAGCTCAATCACGCTGGCGTGAGGAAAGCGATCTGCAAAACCGAGCAGGAATTCGCTCGACGCACCGGTAAAGCTGTAGATGGTTTGCCTTGGATCCCCAACAACGCAGAGCTCATCGCGCTCTCCAAGCCAAGTCTCCAAAAGAGCCTGCTGAAGTGGGGAGATGTCTTGGTACTCATCCACGGTAAAAAACCGATACTGCTGCTGAACGTGGCTGAGCATTCGAGTCTCGTTGCGGAGCATTCCCGTGGTGAGCAAAATGGCATCCTCCCAGTCCACCACCCGCCTCTGCTGCTTGAACAACTCGTAAGCCTTGAAAAACTCAACAAATTTTTCGGCATTGAGTGCAAGTTTTGGGCGATCTAAATTCGGGTAGTCAGAGACCTCGAGCATTGCGTATCGAAGGAATTCGATTTCAGATTGCAGTGCAAAGCGCTCCTGTTCGGAGACCCGAATGTTCATGCCGCTCAGCACCTCGGCCAACATCGGTGACTTCTGCGTGACGAGCTTGGGCGAAATTGATTCGGTTAGCTGTGGCCAGAAGAACTGCAACTGCGCTAGAGCCGCAGAATGAAAGGTTCTCACCGCCACACTCGGCGCACCGAGCTGGCGCAGCCGAGTCCGTAATTCTGCGGCGGCACGGTTGGTGTAGGTCAATGCGAGCAGTCGACTCTCGGTGTAACTACCGGTCGCAATGCCGTAGGCAATTCGATGCGAAATGGTTCGAGTCTTGCCACTGCCGGCACCCGCGATGATTGCGACCGGACCCTTAAGCGAGGTCACTGCAAGCTGTTGAGAGTCATCGAGCTCGGCAAGAATCTCCGCTGGAGACTTCACTGCACTCATTCACATTCCTCTTGCTTGGCGTGGCGATAAGGCCTTATTTGCGCCCAACAAACTAACCTTTTGCGGGTGGGACGACCTGCCTTGATATTAGCCGCGCTTGCAGCCGACGCTGCCCCCGGCAAAAACTTCACAAACTATCGAATTGACGCTTCCAACCCAAGCTTGGAACAGTTGCAACTGTGGGACAAACTCGATGAATCTTTCGTTCTGAAGTCCGCCCGAACTCCGACTGGCACCAGGGAATTGGCGCTAGAACTTGAGGGCCTCAGAGCAATTACCCAGGCTGGCCCGCTGCCCTTTGAAATCCCAGAACTGGTGGGTCAGGTTCGAGACACGGATGGCTCGCAGGCGGTGTTGCTAACCCTGCTGGGAGGAGACAAGCCCGACCTATCGCGTTACACCCCGGGGAAATTCAGCCAGTCAATTGCGAGCACTCTGGCCACGATTCACGAACTGGATCCGGCCCTGGTTCGAGACTCCGGTCTACCTGAATATCAAAGCGCCGACCTTATTCATCAGCGGGTAGCGGAGGTTGACAAGATTGCTGCCACCGGCAGAGTTGCTCCGCAACTGCTCTCGAGATGGGAAAAGGCCCTGGAGGATGTTTCACTATTCCGCTTCCACCCGACAGTCATTCACGGTTCGATTACCGAAGATTCGCTGTTTGTTACCGATCAGCAGGTTGTCGGGGTGGGAAACTGGACCGCGTTGAGTATTTCAGACCCCGCTGAGGACCTCCGCTGGCTTGCTGGCGGAGCTCTGGAAACAACTTTCGAGGATTCGCTACTGCACTACCGGGCGGCTCGATCGGCGGCTGACGAGAACATTTCGCTGCGCGCCACCCTATATGCGGAGTTGGAACTTGGCAGCTGGCTGGTTTATTGCCTGGAGTTTGAATCCTCCGAGGAGATTGCTCGTGCCGAAGACCTGCTCAACGAACTTAGAGACCAGCTAGCCGCTGGCGGTCTAAAACCATTGCGAGCTACCAGTTTTGCGGGAATTTCTGGAACCACTTCGAGCACCGGTTCAACTGTTCAGGCTACACAGCAAGCCAATGAGGAGGAGCTGTTCTAAGCTCCGCTAATCGCTGACTCAACTCAGTTTCACCAAGCAAAGCTGGCCTAACCTCCTGGTTGTCCCCCGCGAAGTAGAAGGCCGCGGAAATTTTCTCAATTCCAATTCCCAGAACCTTTGCCAAACCGATTCGGTAGAGAGCAAGCTGAATGGCTCGAGTTTCCAAATCGGACTGTGCCGGACGTTTTCCAGACTTCCAATCGACAATCAAATACCCCTCCGCAGTTTCGAACACGGCATCCAACTTGCAAACCACAACGGTTCCGGCGATTGCATACTCAATTGGTAGCTCGACAGAGTGTGCGCTCAGGCCTGCAAAGGGAGAGTCCAAAAAGTTCTGACCCAGAGCCTTTTGCTCCTCGGCCCAATCAGAAATCTCTAACTCACTACCATTTTTGAATGCCTGCTCCAAGCTGGCATGGAAATTAGAGCCAAGCTCTGCGGAATCGCTGTGGGGCTGGGGCATTGGCCGCAAGATCTGCTCATAAAAGGCATCTGGGTCGGTCACCAGTTGAACAATCTTGGAGGCCGAAAGCCGAACTGGAAGAAATGGCCTGGGTGCAAAAAGTGGTTCCTGCTGCTCCTCCAGCAGCGCCGCCAGCTCAAGAGATTCACTCAGGTTGCGCGGTTTTGAGGTTTCGACCTCAGTTGCTGCCCACCGCAACAAGTCTCTATTTTGGCCAAGCGGATCCACTGGCCAACTAGCAGTCTCAACCAAATTAGCCAGCGGATTCTCAGCCGGGACCTCTGGGATTTCCCCCACCAGGGTTGCCACCGAAGCATCCAAAAGCTCGGTTAGGAATTTCGCCAGGGGCCGGGCATTTGCCGCACCCTGCTTGTAGTAGGAGGCTGTTAGATAGAGGGACTTAGAGGCTCGAGTGAAGGCAACATAGGCGAGCCTTTGCTCCTCTACAAGCTGGTGCTGGCGATTAGCTGCCTTGAACGACTTGATTGCCGCATCCAGCTCCTTCTGACTTTCTACCTGAAGTTCGAGCCTGGGCAATTGAGCGCTGTCCTTTCGCAACTCAAAGGGCAACTTTCCTGCGGCCAACCATCCCATCGAGTCCTTTGAACCCACCGGAAAAGAGCCTTCGACCAGCCCGGTGACCGCGACCAGATCCCATTCCAGACCCTTAGCCGCGTGGACGCTCATGAGCTGCACCACGCCCTTTTTGGCTCCACTTTTTGGAAGCTCAAAGCTCTCATGCTCGAGGGCGTAATCCAGCCAGGAAATCAGGCCGGGCAGGCTTGGTCGCGATGCGCTTTGCTCGTACTCCGATATTCGAGATATAAACGCCTGAAGGTTCGCGAGTGGGTTTTTACTGCGGCTGTAGCAATAAAGCTCGATGTCTATTTCCAGCTCTGACACCACGCTCCAAGCCAGTTCGGTCAGATTTAGACCCGCGCTCTGACGCATGCGGTGTATTAGTTCTCCCGCAACCCTGAAGCGCTTAGCGGCTTCCTTCGAAAACTGCGCGTGCTTGAGATTGCTGCTCCAGCGAATTTCGTCGAGCGCCTCGATTATCGACACCGGATGCCCGGCTGCGGCCCGGTTCAATTTGGTCAGCGTGCGGGCATAGCCATGCAACTTTGCGAGATCCCGCGCTGAAATCCGAAACCGAGGTCCAGCCAGCAGTCGCATCAGGTGGATGCCGGCTTCTGGGTCGATCATCACTCTGAGAGCAGCGATCAGATCAATGACCTCGGGTTGCTCGGTTAGGCCCGAAAGTCCTGTTACTTCAAAGTCAAGACCCAGGGCGGCCAACTCCAAACTGAAGGTGGCCATTGCCGACTTCGAGCGAAACAGGATCGCTGCCGAAGTGTCCGGAGAGATATTTTTAGAAAGCCAGAGCGAGACCGCCTTAGCCTCGGAAACTTCGTCACCAAAGATCTCGGCCAGAACCGAGTCTTCAAAATCCCTGCCCGGCACAAGTCGAACAGGGGCAATTCCCGGATTAACCAGCGACTCACTCACCCGGTTTGCCGCCGCAACTATTTTGCGTGAGGAGCGCCATGACTTTGAAAGCGAATAACTTGTTTGAGATTCAAAATCAGTCGCGAAATTCTCTAGGTTCGCGCTACTTGCCCCGCGCCAACCATAAATGGATTGGTTTGGGTCACCAACCGCCATCACCGCGGAATTCGAAAACAGCTTTGCTAGGAGCATGGTCTGAATCGCCGATGTGTCCTGGTATTCGTCAAGCATTACGTGGGGATAGTCAAGCAATATCGGATTCTCATCGACCGCTCGATACGCGAGCGCGACCTGATCGGAGAAATCAACCAGGTTGCGCTCCGCCTTCAGTTTTCGATACTCGCCAGCAATTTGGAATACCAGCTTGTTAATTTCCGCCTGGGCCAAGTAGTTAGCCGTGTAGGCATAACGCTGCATGGACCCCCCGGGGGTTTGTGGCAGGTTGGATGCCAGGTCTATAAAACCCTGAAAGGTTGCGATGGCCTGCTCTGAATCAACCAGATTGTCGCTGAGAGAACCGGCAGCCTGGAGCACCAGCGAAATTAGATAGGGCTCGGTTCTGTCAAAGTCGGTGAGCGCAGAAAACTGTTGCAGGTCAATATTTCTCAGCAGTTCCTTGACCAGTGCGACAGCGGCGGCCTCGGTGATAAGAGTGGAGTCAGACTCGTAACCGATATCGAGAGCCAGCTGCCTAAAGACCTCGTTGCCGAATGAGTTGTAGGTGGCAACCTTGGGGGCCTGAAACTCATCACCCAGACCGGTTGGCCAATACTTACTCTCTCGCAGCGCAAACAGGCCGTCCAAAATACGAATCGATAACTCGTTTGCAGCCTTGCGAGTAAAAGTCAGACCCAGAATTTGCTCTGGCCTGGCAAGCTGATTGGCCACCAGATACATAGCCCTGATAGACATCAGCTCGGTCTTGCCACTGCCAGCGCCCGCTACCACCAGAGCAGAGCCAGTCGCGTGTTCGATTGCCATTATTTGCTCTTCGGTGAGCTCGAAGTTTGAAACCACCGAAAAGATCTGCGCAGCCGTGAACTTAGCCATGCTGCACCGCTTTGGCTAACAGCAACTGGCAGTTGCCATCCTGGGAACAGTGCGAACTTACGCTCGCTTGAAAACTGTCAGAACCGATTTCACTTGCCGCACGTTCCAGTAATTCTTCGAGCTCGACTTTGCGCTCTGGATCAAGTGGTGGTTGGTCCAGCACCTTCAGAGAATCCGAACCAACCGAAACAATCCGTGCACCCGCCACTTTTTCGTGCTGGTGTATTAGTGCCAGCTGGTAAAGAGCAAGCTGGCGGTTGTCTAAAACCTCTCGCTGGGTTGGGGGTCTGCCAGTTTTTAGATCTACCACCCAACTGCCGTTGGCATCTTTTTCAATTCGATCTATCTTGCCGGCAATAGTAAGAGCACCAATCTCCAACTCAAATTTCTGCTCGGCGGCCACCAATTCTCCGGCTTGACTCAGATACTCAGAAAGCATCGCCACCATCTTTGTTACCCGGCGCAATTGCGCGAGCGACTGCCACTGTGATTCAAAATCCAAAGTGTGCCAATTTGAGGCGACAAATTCGGAAAGATCCTCACCACTCGCGGTTGCCTCCAAACCGGCGTGCAACAGGGTCCCGATGGAAGCCTGGAAGTTGGTTGCATTGCCGCCAAAGGCTCCAATAAACCAATGCAGTGGACATTTCTCAAATGCCTCGAGCGAGGAAGCGCTTAGCCTGTGCTGCTCCCCCGGTAGCACTAATGGATCAAGCCCAGATGGTTCCAGTAGCCCCTGCCAGTTCTTCGGATTGGCACCGGGGACCCCGGCAATGCTGAGCGCTGACAAGGTCGCGATTGCGACCTGATCCCTCGCAATCGCCCTGCGTCGCAATCGACCGACCTTGCGACGGATGTCAAAGTCCAACTCGTGCTGATGGCGCTGAAGTTCAATTCCAAACATTCGGAAAAATTGCGAGGGTTGCTCCTGAGAGGAACTCATGGCCGACATCAGAAGCGAACCGCGGTGAGCGCCGATGGCCTTATAGAAAAGCCGAATTTCATCGCCAAGCTCGTTGCCGGCCGGACTCTCCGGGGAGTCTGATCTGCCGAGTAAAAATGATTGCAGATTACTCGCCCCGAGCAACGAGTTTCTTGGTTTCAGGTTTGGCCAAATGCCCTCTTGAAGTCTTGGCAGCGCAACAATCTCGAAGCTCGCGGCTGATAGCTGTGCGCTAGTCGCCAAGGTAACCGCTGGTCTTGCACCAATTGGAGCCAGTGAGTCCTGCGGGATGGCTCGTTCGAGTTGGTCTGCAACAAATTCACTCGCTGCTGCGCCGTCACGGAGGTCAAAGCGGTGTGCCGCGGCAAAAAGTTCAAGCACTGCATCCAGCTCTCGATTTGCAGCCAGTGCTACCTGAGATCTGCCACGCGAGAGCGTCCTGAGCCGCTCGGTGTTGCAAAGTTCAAGTGCCAGCGAAACGAATTTGTAGGCGCCCAAATTCTTTTGATTGGCAACCTTGAAGCGTTGCTCCACAAGCCGATTTACTCGCTTGGCCTCAAAACTCTCAGATTCTAAGAGTTCGTCGAATAACTCCTTTGCCAACACTCTTCTCGAACGCTGCTGAGCCCCCGCTTGTGCCGATAGTTCCCGAAACAATCGGCGCACGCCCAGGGCGTCCAGACCGATTAGGCCGGACTGCAGCAAAGGTTCTCGATCTAGTTTTGGGTCCAGGCCAAAGCACAGCGCTCCAAAGTCCAAAATCGCTCGCGCCGCTGGTTGATCTCGCAGCGCGCGCTGCACCCCCAAAATTCGAACTGGCACACTCCTGGCGGTTAGGTCAGCCGCCAGTTGCTCTAGCTGGGTACGGGTTCTAGAAACCACCGCCATCTGATCCCAGCCCACGCCCTCAAGCAGCTTTGCCCTGCGCAGAGAAGCTGCGAGCCAGTCAACCTCAGCGGACTGATTGTCAAACAGTTCCGCTGCGAACTTCTCCTGGGACACAACTTTTGGACGCTGCGAAACCGCAAGCGCCGTTGGAATCCTCGAACTAACCCTTGCCATGAGATTCAGTTTCGGCTCTGAAAAATTGGGCACGGGCAAAAAGATTCTGTCGAATTCCTCGGTAGCCATCGACACGAATGACTCCGGCCCAGACCTGAATCCCAGGACAGCGCTGTCAGGATCACCAAATACAAAGCTGACTGCCCCGCTGGAAAACTTACGCACCAGCTTCAGCGCTGCCGGCGAGAGGTCTTGGGCGTCATCCACCAGCACGAATTTGGGCATGGGCTCGATGTTGGTTTGGGCCAGGGCCGCAACCAAAAGCTCAGAGGGATCAAGCGCACCAAGCTCCAAAAGTCGATCCGAATACTTAGGCATGAGGTCAATAGCCACGCTCAACTTCAGGGTCGGAAACTGCTTTTGAAGCTGAAAAACCGCAGCCGAATCCAGCTGATTCTCAATTAGCACGGCAAGTAGGTCCCGGACCTCGGACTGAAAGCCTTGCAGCCGGACCGTTACCGCATCAACTTTCCAAGCCAGGTGCTGTCTTGCCGCAACTGCCTGTTCAATCAACTCCGCAATTAGTGCCTGCTGGGCAGCACCCGAGAGCAACTTGAGATCCGGTCGACTTGCGCTTACCAATTCAAATGCAATTGAACTCACACTGCGAGCTCTTGGCTTTACCGCCGCCTGTAAAGACTTAGATGCAATCTGATCACGAAGGCTGTTGGCGGAGAGCCGAGAGGGGCTAAGCACCAGAATCTGCTCCGGGGTTATCCCGTGAGCTTCCAGTGCGAGCACCAACTGCACCAGACTCTGAGTTTTACCCGAACCGGGGCAACCAATTACCAGCGCATTTTTTGCACTGTCCACTTGGATTGCGTTCAGGGTAATTTTCGGCACGAGACCAATCTAGAGGCCAGCAGCCACATTTTTAATGACGTAATCTAGAGGACTAATAAGGAGCGTCATGGAAGTCAGAATCGGCATTAGGGAAAACGGCAGGGACTTGGGCTTTGAGTCGGTCTTGAGCTCCAAAGAACTTACTGACCAGATCAGTACAGCCATCTCATCAGGTGCCGCCTTGGTGGAGCTGGCAGACGATAAGGGCAAAACCATACTGGTTCCAACCAGCGCGATTGCCTACGTCGAAATTGGAGTGGATCAGAACCGCCGAGTGGGATTCATCGCATAATGGAATTACTGGTCATTCTCGCCTACGCAGCAATTTTGGCTCTGGTGGCACCGTTTGTGCTCCCAAAAACAGACTTCTACGGAAAACTGGTGCCCTTTAGCGTCGCGCTCACGTCGGGGTCAGTGGTTTGGTTGGTGCTGACCTGGCTTGGGTTTAGCTACACCGAAGCCTGGATCTGGTTCATTGCGATGTTAGCCATGCCGGCTGCCACCTGGTTCACCGCAGGTTATTTGCTGAAGACCCGTGAGACCTCGGAGGCCACCAAGCTTGCCGAGCTCCGATTACGCGGTAAGGCCTAAACGGTCCATACGTACCGTGTGTTCGGAAATTAGCTCCGAGGTAAAGGGCTCCAAGATCTTGAACTGCTCGCGAGCCAGCGCGCTCGAATCAACCGAGGCGTCCTGAGGCATGACCTTTGAAAGGTCTACTGAATCCCTAACTTCCAAAAGCGCATCGGCAACCACCATGCGCCCAAACATGGCTAATCGACCCGAAATCTCTGGGTTTGTCGCTATGGCTGACTTGAGCTCCAGTTCACAAAACTTTTCCAGGCTGCTGTCAATCAGCATGGCCTCAACACGTATTCGCTTGGCGGGAGAAAGTCCCTTGGCCACTCGGCGAAGTGAATCTTCCAAAATTCCAAAGACTATGTGGATTCGCATTAGGTCCTCGTGCCAACCCTCGCCCTCGGTGCGCTGAATAAGAAGATCTAGCCGGTCCCTAATCTCTGACTGAAGATCCATCACATTCTCGCCAGTTCTGACAATCATGTCTTCGGTCTCGGAGGATCTGCTCTTGTAGCTTCGGGAGATTGCAAGCTGGCGTTCCCTTATTTCAGCTTTGGGAGCCTTAATCGAGTCATCCTGCATCAGGTGGGCGATTGCGAGCTGAACTTGAGATAGCTGAGATAGGTAAACATCAGCCGAGGGAGTAAGCTTTGAATGGTTCAGCTGGATTTGGCTGCGACCGCCACCGGATTCCCGGGAAGGAAGCGAGAGCTTCTGCGACACCTTGCGTATTCTGCGAAACCATTCCAGCACCCCGCAAGCTTATAACCAAGGCCGGCATCTGCCATAGGCAGTTTCCGCCAAAAGTATGGAGAGATTTTGAGTTTTAGTTCACTAGGCATAGACGAAGACATCGTTGAAGCCCTAAATTCCAAAGGCATCACAGATCCATTCCCAATCCAGAACGAAGCCATTCCGGTTGCGTTATCTGGATCTGACGTAATCGGGCAGGCTAAGACCGGAACCGGCAAGACACTGGGCTTCGGACTGCCACTCATTCAGTCCCTTGGCACAAGCCCAGGTCCATTTGTACAGGGATTGGTAGTCGTTCCAACTCGTGAGCTTGCGCTCCAGGTTTCTGAGGACCTCGAACTAGCCACCAGCAACCGTGATTGTGCGGTGGTGGCTATCTATGGTGGCAAGGCTTATGAGGGACAGGTTGCCGCTCTCAAGGCGGGAGCTCAGATTGTGGTTGGCACTCCCGGCCGGCTTCTGGACCTAGCAAAGCAAAAACTTTTGGACCTATCTAAGGTGCGCTTCATGGTGCTGGATGAGGCAGACGAAATGTTGGACCTTGGCTTTTTGCCAGACGTCGAGAAACTATTCACGCTCACTCCACCCGAGCGCCAGACCATGCTGTTCTCTGCCACCATGCCGGCCCAGATTCTAAACCTGGCGCGTCGCTACCAAAACAAGCCAATTCACATTCGAGTCTCTGACCCGGATGAGGGTAAGACCAAGGCAGACATTAAGCAGTTTGTCTACCGCGCGCACTCCATGGACAAGGACGAGATTGTCGGCCGCATCTTGCAGGCCGATGGCCGTGGCAAGACCATCATCTTTGTAAGGACCAAGCGAGCCAGCGCCAGAGTTGCGGAGGAGCTAAGTGACCGCGGTTTCTCTGCGGCTCCACTTCACGGCGACATGTCTCAGGAGGCTCGTGAGAAATCGATGATTGCCTTCCGCGAGGGCAGGAAAGAAATCCTGGTCGCCACCGAGGTGGCAGCTCGCGGTATTGACGTTGATGACGTTACCCACGTAATTAACTACTCAGTTCCAGAGGATGAAAAGGCCTACCTGCACCGCACTGGTCGCACCGGTCGAGCAGGAAAGCTCGGCATCGCTGTCACGTTCGTGGACTGGGAAGACATGGCCCGCTGGGTCCACATCAACCGCGAGCTAGACCTGGGAATGCCAGAGCCGGTGGAAACCTATTCCAGCTCAAAGCACTTCTTGGAGGAGCTAAGGATTCCCGAGGGCACCAAGGGCAGACTCAACCGTAAGGTTGAAAAGGCGCCCGAAAAACGTGCTGAGCAGCCTGCCAGAGGTCCTAGAAGGCCACAGCAGAGCGAGCAAAAGCAATCCTCGGCCAGGCCTCCAAGGCAGCGCGAGCGCAGTCGCAACTACAAGAAGGCTTCAAACCCCGAGGCCTGATCAACAATCCTTTTCAACATCTCGGGGCTGGTCTTATTTTCTCCGAGTCTGTTGTCCTTGCCCGTTTCACCGTGGTAATCACTTGAACCGGTCACAATTAGGTTGTGCTTGAATGCCAGGCTCAATAGCCAATCCTTGGCGCGATCCGGCACCGATCTGTGATAAACCTCGATGCCATCTAGGCCCTCGGCAATCAGCTCCTCAAAGTAGTCCTGAGGCAGATCCTGAACTGATGCTCCGGCAGGGAAATCAATTAGTGGGTGTGCGATAACCGACACTCCCCCAGCGTTTTTGATTAGTGATATAGCTTCCAGAGTGTCTAGCGAATGATCAGAGACGTAATACTTCGAACGATTATGAAGAATTGAAGTGAAGGCATCAGACCTGGTTGGCACAACCCCCATTGAGACCAGTGCATCCGCAATTGCCGGTCTGCCAATAGTTGCGCCGGGCTCCAGCTCGGCCTGCACCAACTCCCAGCTGATGTCGTAGTCCGCTTGCAACAGCTCCACCATTTTTTGGGCTCTGGCAATCCTGGAGGTTCGAGTCTTTTCCAACTCAAAAAGCAATGCCTGGTTGGTTGGGTCAGGAAGGTAGGCAAGCATGTGCACGCTGATGCGCCTGGATTCACCAATTAGCTGCCTGGTAGAAATCTCGATTCCCGGCACCATGCCAATCCCGTGGGAGCGGGCCGCAGTAATTGCCTCGTCCCAACCCGAGGTGGTGTCGTGGTCGGTAATCGCAAGCACACTGACTCCAGCCTTGGCGGCAAAGCCAACC
>JAGYIH010000001.1 GCA_018402615.1 Aquiluna sp. | reverse complement strand
ACGGTTTGACCATTTGCCACGGAGTGCTTCGCGATCTTGGCGGCAGCCTCATATCCAATGTACTTATTCAGTGGAGTAACAATTGAGGGACTGGATTCGGCTGAGGACTTGGCCCTTGCCTCGTTGATTTTTAGACCGTCGATGGTCTTATCAGATAGCACGCGCATCGAGTTTGCGAGCAATCTGATGGATTCCAGAAGCGCATTGCCCATCACCGGAATTGCCACATTTAGTTCAAAGTTTCCAGACGCTCCGGCCCAGGTCACAGTTGCATCATTGCCAATTACTCGCGCGCACACCATTAGCACCGCTTCTGGGATTACGGGGTTCACCTTGCCAGGCATGATTGAACTACCTGGCTGAAGATCAGGAATGCTAAGTTCTGCGAGACCGGTGTTTGGACCAGAGCCCATCCAGCGGATGTCGTTGTTTATCTTTGTGAGGCTGACTGCCAGAACCTTCAATGCTCCCGAGGCCTCAACTAGACCATCACGGGCACCCTGAGCCTCGAAGTGATCCCTGGCCTCCGTGATTGGCAGGCCGGTCTCCCTCGCAATTTGACTTATTACTTCCTGAGGGAAGCCCTTGGGAGTGTTGATGCCGGTTCCAGTTGCGGTGCCACCCTGTGGAACCTCCGCCACTCTGGGCAAGGCTGCGTTTACCCTTTCGATTCCGTAGCGAATCTGAGCGGCATAACCGGCGAATTCCTGTCCGAAGGTCACGGGTGTGGCATCCATCAAATGAGTACGGCCAGGCTTCACGGCGCTAGCCCAAAGCTTCGCCTTTTTCTCGAGCGCAACTGCAAGGTAGTCAAGTGCCGGTAACAGATCGTTCACCAGCGCGTTGGTAACGGCAACGTGAACTGAGGTTGGGAAGACATCGTTTGAGGATTGGGACATATTGACGTGGTCGTTTGGGTGCACCTCTTGACCAAGTTGCTTGGTGGCAAGGGTAGCGAGCACCTCATTCATATTCATGTTTGAACTGGTGCCAGAACCGGTCTGAAACACGTCCACTGGGAAGTGGTCTAGGTGCTGCCCTGCAATTACCTGGTCCGCCGCGTGGACAATTGAGTCGGCAATCGCGGAATCCAGAATCCCAAGCTTTTTGTTGGTCAGCGCGGCTGCCTTCTTGATTCGGGCCAGAGCGATTATGTGTTCCTTCTCTAGGCCTTGACCGCTGATTGGAAAGTTTTCCACGGCACGCTGAGTCTGAGCGCGGTACAGCGCGTTTAGCGGAACCTTTACCTCGCCCATGGTGTCGTGTTCGATGCGGAATTCCATTTGGTTCCCCTTTCCCTAGACAGCTTCCAGGATGCCTCGTTTTGAAATAAGTGAGACCTCACCTAATTCAAGCCTGTAGTTGGCACCAACCACTGCAAGCTTGCCAGCCTCTATCGCGTCCGCAATTATTTCGGAGCGCTCAATAAGTTCCTCAATGGTGACAGCAACATGGCGCGCGGTAAGTTCTTCGATGCTGCTTTCACCTTCACTTCGGCCACGAATGACAGAAGGCATTATCCGAGAAATCAGGTTGTGGATGTATTTTCCACTCAGTTTCAGGTCTCCGTCGGCGGAACTCATCGCTGCTTTTACTGCGCCACACTGGTCGTGACCAAGAACAATTATTAGTGGCACCCCCAAAACCTCAACTGCAAATTCCAGCGATCCGAGAATTGTCTCAGCTATGACCTGGCCAGCGTTTCTAACAACAAATAGGTCGCCCAACCCGACATCAAATATCATCTCGGCACCAAGCCTGGAGTCTGAACACCCAAAAATTGCGGCTATTGGCCTTTGCTCCACGGCAACGCTTTTTCTCAGCTCGGCATCTTGTCGGGGGTGAGCTGGGGTGCCAGCCATGAAATTTAGATTTCCGGTTCGCAGTGTTTCCCAAACCTGTGAAGCGGTCTGCGCAGTGGACATGTTCCCTACTTCAGAAGTTCGGCGATTGACTCTGCCACCAGTTCAAAGTCAGCCAGTGGAGCCGTTCCATAGATTACAACTACGCTCTCGCCAAAACTGTGCTTGAGGGCAAATTCCTTGGTGCCGGCGGGTGAGGAAGGGCTTCTGGTTGGCCAAAGTTCCCAAGTCAGCCCGGTCTTCGATTTCACATCTGAGTTTGTTTTTAGTATTTCGGCTCCCAGAGGTTATCTCGGGAATGCCTGAGATAGGCTAATGAACTGGTTTAGGCCGGTGACAAACCCGACATACTAACCCCGGAACCCCAAGGGTAAGTTATCAAGTTCGCCGCATTGGAATACACCTGTGGGAATTACCGGGCGCCAATGCTGGGTAGCTTCTCCTGACTCAGAAGTACTCTTCAGAAATTTGGAGACAGCCAATCGGCCAGGCATTGGAGTCATCCCTTGGCACTCCAAGGATTAGAAGCAACACAATTCCCAGCGTGACGAGCATCGAGGATCAGGTTCTGACCGTTGCCTTTCTGCTTCCAGCTCTGCTGCCTTATCGCTCAATTACTTTCCAGTGGCTTGTATCAGAGTTTCTTCACCGCCTAGAAAAATCCTCGCAGTGTTTGGCCAATAGCCTCGCCGCTCCCAGAGCGCCGAGGAATCAGGCTCACCGTTCTTGCTGCTCGAGCTGCGCGGACAATCGCTCTGCAGCTCGTCACGAGCCTCTTCTATAGCTGAGCTTTTGCAATTTCTTAGACATCTTTCTCCCTAACAGCTGTTACTGTGGCTTGCTGAAATTTCCCTCCTGTTCGGCTGTGACAATGCTGAATTTGGCCCCTTTGGTGCTTTTGCCGGCTTTACCAGCTCCTGTCAAACAAGAGACTGTATCGCGGCTCAAGGGTTGGGCTTTGGGGCTGAGCGCCGAGGCCTTGGTTCTTAGTTCGCGAATTCCTGATAGCGATCGCCGTAATCAAAGATTTCTTTGACTGCGGGGTTAGGACACCCAACTGCTCAGTTTGGGTATCGACAAAACCCGGAAGGGTGAAGCCAGAACTGGCCTGGTGCGCACCTGGCTCACCAACTGCACCAGGCATCGACAAGGCTTTGACACTCGATAATACCAGGCACCGCTCTCGCATCAGTTTAAGTTTCGGCGCTCTTCAACAACATCGGCACCACTGCTTTTGCCGCATCGGTTGGCGTAGAAGTTTCAGGGTCTGCGACCAAATCCAATAACGGCTGGATCATTTTCGTGACCGATCGCGGACACCACCGGTTTGGTTAGCGCAGCCGCGTAAGGCTATGAACTACACGCTCATCGAATGGCAACAGATCTTGGAAAGAACCACCACCCCGGGCAATGATGACTACGCCAACGGCGGACATTTGTCGAAGGCCCATCGCCATAACAATCTCTTCGGCGTACGCTTTATCGCCCTGAACCAGAGTGTTGATTACCTCAAACTGACGTCTGGCCAACGCAGCTCTGGCGTTTTCCAAGATGTCTTTCTCGGCATCGGACTTTGCGCCGGTAATCAAACCACCTGGTTTTGGCAAAAACGGCAGCTATGATTTTTCGGAGCTGGATCGGTCAGACCCTCCGCAATCAGCTGCTGCTTGAGTCGCTCAATTCTTCCAGTAGTTCGCCAAGCCCCACCTTGCATTGCGCCAACACGCATCGTGAGTTTGCCGTTCTGGGCCAGAAGACAGGCTGCGTGCAACCACCCGGTCACCTTTGCTTGAGACCAACCTCAATCTCCGCACCGGAGCCGGCAAAAGCATGAATTTCCAACAGCGTTTTCAACATCAAGATCCCCATGATCCGGAAGACGTTGCCCTCCGCTTTTTTCTGAATACGACTGCAATTCACCTCAACCCAGACTCCCGCTAAGCTTTTCAACCCAGTCCTTCAGAGATCTGACAGGGCAGAAACCTGCCAGGGGAATGCCTCGGTGCTAACTTTTGATTGGGAAGAGGTAATCATACTTTTTCCAATTCAGGCCTCCTTAGCGCGGTCGTAGAATTGAGTAGTGATTTAATCAACAATAACGCCAAACACTGACATTCAGCCTTCCAAGAAGAACATACAGCCCCAGGGCTACTGGCGCGTAGACAGAGCGGTGATAGCGGTTGAGAAAGCTCTAGACCACTACGGGCTCCGGTCTACGTTCGTAAGCAGATTGTGCAATAAATGTGCTAATGCTGCTGAATCACTGGAGCGTCGGCGCGATATTTGCTGACGAGGTGACGAGGCCCGGAGGGCTGCATCATGATTTTTTCCGCTCATGGAGTCTCCTGTAGCAGTTGTAAAGGCAGCCGAAGAGCGAAACAGCAGACAATTGACGCCACCCTGCCTCTTGGTTACCAAGGTTCACCGTGAAGTCCAAAGATTTGAAAAGAGGGCTATGACATCCTCCTGGTCGGCCACGAGGGTCATTGACAGAAGTTGAGGGACCAAGGCCAAGCCCCCAATTTAGTTCGGCCTCATCGACGGCGAGGAAGACATCAAAAAGCCAAGGTGAAAGATCCAAACAAGGTGATTTGGCTTTTCAGACCACTCTCTCGGTTGATGGTAAACCATGGAAACCGTTCTCGTTATGAGAGAAGTTCCCAACCCTTCAGAACCCACCGAGTGATGACATTCGCTACGCAATTAAAACCGACAGGTTGCCATCAAAAGATTGGCGTTGAGAGCGATTTGCGGATCGTGGTTGGATCGGCCTAACCCATCCAACACCGTCAGGCTTGTGGAGGTCGCACTTGATGCGGGGCCAAAGTTGCCTACCGTGTCGACTACGCCTCTGAGATATTGGATGAGTGGTTTGAGGGTGTCTCAACCATCGGAGCCCTCAGGAGCTTCGGTTCCAGAGGAGCTTGTGTCCGAGGTCTTGGACTACATCGCTACCAAGGGCTTCGGGACGGCCGTAGTCCACGCCACAGCGGAAGAAGACATATCGCCCTCCTTGCCCAAGGAACTCAGAAAAAGACCTCAAGAGTGCAAAGAAACTTCAATAAGGCCAAGGTCACTAGGCAGAGCTTCTTCTACCAGTTTGATTCTTCTCTGGCAGAACTGAGCTGCTGGGCCGCTTCTGATTATCAGCTGACATGCCTGCCTCTGCAATTTTGCCCCCAGGCTCCTTGGGTCGTAAAGCTTTTGTTTCCAACTTCGCCATCCACTCTTAGACGCGCCTAGTCTCTGAAACATGTGGTCAACGATCGGCCTAGTGAATGGGGTACTGGGTGTCGGTGTCGATATTCATCTTGATGACACCAAAGCTGACTGCGTCTGAGATCTCTTTTGCGGTTGAGCCGGAGCCACCGTGGAAGACGAGGTCAAAGGGCATGTCTTTGCCGTATTTCTTGCCTACCTGCTCCTGAATTTCCTGAAGTAGCTCCGGGCGCAAGTGGACATTGCCAGGCTTATATACGCCGTGGACATTGCCAAATGTCAGGGCAGCCATGTAGCGACCGTTCTCACCCAGGCCGAGTGCTTCAACGGTTTTGATGCCGTCGGCGACCGTGGTGTAGAGGTGCTCACCAATCTCACCCTCGATGCCATCCTCTTCGCCGCCAACTGCGCCAACTTCAATCTCCAAGATGGAGCCAACGCTGTGTGACTTTGCCAAAAGTTCCTTGGCAATCTCCAGGTTCCTATCTAGCGAGATAGCGGAACCGTCCCACATGTGCGAGTTGAAGATGGCTTCTCCGCCAGACTTCACACGCTCGGCCGAAAGCTCCAGTAGCGGCCTAACAAAACCATCCAGCTGGTCCTCTGCGCAGTGGTCGGTGTGAAGAGCAATCTTTACGTCAAAGTTCTTTGCAACCTCGCGAGCCATGGCTGCAAAGGCCAGTGCGCCAGAGACCCGGTTCTTGATTGTTGGTCCGCTCCAGTAGTCAGCACCACCGGTGGAAACCTGAATGATGCCGTCAGAACCGGCCTCCTGAAGGCCGGCAAGGGCGGCATTCAGAGTCTGTGAGCTGGAGACATTTAGGGCTGGGTAGGCATAGCCACCCTTCTTGGCACGATCCAGCATCTCCTGGTACTCGGCGGACGAAACAATGGCCATTTTTTGCCTCCTTAGGCGGTTGCGGGTTCGCCCAAGAGGCGATCGCGGTCTGGAATAAGTTCTACGGTTGCGTCAACCAGGTTTTCAATTGACTGCAGTCCACTGGTTGGTTGCTGAACCTTGGCGGCTCCCCACTGGACGGCAGCCGCAATGCCCTCGGCTACGTTGAAGCCAACTCCAAACGCGCCTGGCTCTGAGGGGAATTTGGTCACCGCACTCAAGAAACCAGCGATTGTTGAGTCGCCAGCACCGACGGTGTTGATTACCTTGACCGGGGGAGTGTGGGCATGGATCGCGTGGGTCTTGGTGACGGCAATGATGCCATCCATTCCCAAAGAGGCCATTACGCAGTCGACACCCCAGTTATTTAATATGTTGGCCGCCTCAATAACGTCACCGATGGTCTTTAGGTCTTTCCCCACGCACTCGGCAAGTTCGTGAGCGTTTGGCTTCATCACGGTTGCATTCCCCTGCTGAGCCCAGTAGCGAAGCGATGGCCCGGATGTGTCAAGCACAACCCTGACGCCCAGGGCTTCCATGCGCAAAAACAGCGAGTGCAAGTTGATTACCTCACCGGTCTCCTCAATCTCAGGGTGAGCACCGGCGATCACAAGCCATTGAGCATTGTGATCACGCACGGTTTTTTCCGTTAGCTCAACAACTGCGTCCCAGTCCTTTTGCTTCAAGGGCCTTGGGTGCTCATTGATTTTTGTGGTGGGTCCGTCGTATTCAACAACTGTCGTGGAAACTCGCAACGTGCCCTCAACCCAGAGCGGGGTTAGAAATCCAGAACCGGTGCGCTCCAGGACACCCTTATCGGCATCGCCGATGGGAACAATCCCTGGCGCTGGAATTCCGGCGAGGTGAAGACCACGAGAAACGTTTATGCCCTTTCCGGCAAGTTCTTCGCCGACTCGGTCAGCTCGATTGACACCACCCTCCACCAGGTTCTTCACAAAGTAGGTGCGGTCAAGTGTTGGAGAGGGTGTCAGAGTAACGATCGGGCAATTCTCGCCAGTCATTAGGACTCCTTGGATGTGAGTAAAAAGGCTATCGAAGCAACTCACATCGTTGTAGGCGCAACGGCTTCACTATAGCCATAAATGAGCTACTGCTCGTTGCTTGGAAGTTCCTTTGCGTTAATTGACGAAGCGGAATCTTCGATCAGCTTTGGGCTGGCAAGCTCATCAAGACCAAGCTCGTTCTCATCCAGATCGTTGAGCTTTCGGGCGGTGACCAACATTCGGCTCTCCAGTGAGCTAACAAAACTGTTGTAGTCCTTGACCGTGGTGTTGATTGACCTGCCAAGTTTGTCTGCCACCAGAGCGACCTTGCCGACTCGGTCGTAGAGCTCCTTACCCAGTTTGATCATGGATCGAATTTGGGACTCATCCGCGTTTTGACGCCAGATGTAGTTGATGGTCTTCAGCACCGAGAACAGGCTCACCGGGGATGCTAGTGCCACGTTGCGCTTAAACGCGTACTCCAAAATTGCCGGGTCGGCCTCTAAAGCTGCAGAGAGTAAGGACTCCGATGGCACAAAACAAACCACGAAATCTGGTGAGCTTTCAAGGCCGGTCCAATACGCCTTATTGCCAAGATCATCGATGTGCTTGCGCATCGCCTTGACGTGCTCTTCTATCAGCTTGCGCCTGCGATTAAGTTCCTCACCGGTTGCCAGCTCCGAGATGGAACTTGCCTCCTGGTAGGAATTGAATGGAACCTTGGAGTCAATGGCCAGTGACTTGCCTCCTGGCAGGTTGATAACCATATCTGCTCTACCAGCGCCGGTTTCGGTGCTGATGCTGGCCTGTTCAGAAAAGTCAGCGTGCTTGATGAGTCCCGCAAGTTCGACCAGCTTGCGCAGTTGCGCTTCACCCCAAACTCCTCGCAGCGAATTAGAGGAGAGCGCCTGGGCCAAAGTCTGGGTTTGCTTGCGAAGGTTCTCATCGGTCTCAACGGCGTTTCGAAGCTGTTCTGTAATCGATGCAAACTGTGTGGAGCGCTCTTTTTCAAGTTGCGCGACAACAGTTTGCATCTGTTCGAGCTGCTGTTTCACCGGTGCGAGCTGAACCAGGATCTTGTTTTCCTGGTCACTCTTTTGCTTATCCGCTGCAAGCTGGTCCTGAATATTCACGAGTTGAACCCGCAGTTCGGTCTCGGTGGCCCTAGCGGCAGCAAGCTGAGCTGCGAGATCTGGCGCGGTCTGGGTTCTGGCCTTGGCAATTAGGTAGCCAATTGCAACCCCCAACAGCACACCAATCGCGACACCTATTACTAGCGAGAGAGCTTCCATGACCCGAGTATCTCAGTGCTCTCAGACATTTAGCGGCTTCAAACGCTGCTTGGTCGCTAACAGTAAGCCATTCAAGTCATCAACTTCATGACGATTGGCCATGTGCATCGTGATTCTGGCGCAGGCATCTGAGTCTGCGAGGGCGTCGTGGTGCTGAAACTCCTCGTGGCCAATTGCATAGGCAACCGCATTCAAGCGGTAACTCTCAAGTGAATAGGTTTTTCTCGCCATCGCCAGCGAGCAGGCATAGCCAAAGTTTGGAAGGTCAAACCGGATGGCATCAGCCGATGCGCGTAAGACCCCCATGTCAAAACTTGCGTTGTGTGCCACAAAAGGCAACCCACTGCTAAAAAGCAATAGCTCCGGGAGTATTTCTTCAAACTCTGGAGCGTCGGCGACATCCTCGGGCCTGATGCCGTGGACCTTGATATTGCCATCGTGAAACCAGTTGTTCGGATATGGCGGCCGAAAGAGCATTGAGACGCTCTCGTGTATTTGTCCGCCAATTACCCTCACCAACCCCACCGCACAGGGAGAAGCAGGAGAGGAGTTTGCGGTTTCAAAATCAATCGCAACAAACTCCAGGGCCATTTGGCAATTATGAACCAATAAACTCAGCCAAATGGCCCTAACAATTGGAATCGTTGGTTTACCCAACGTCGGCAAGTCAACTCTGTTCAACGCACTCACCAAAAACAACGTGCTGGCTGCTAACTATCCGTTCGCAACCATCGAGCCAAACATTGGGGTTGTGAATCTTCCAGATCCAAGGCTTGAGCGACTTGCCCAGATTCACAAGTCCGAAAAGATACTGCCGGCAGCGGTGTCATTTGTCGATATCGCCGGCATCGTGAAGGGTGCATCCGTTGGGGAGGGTCTTGGAAACCAGTTCTTGGCAAACATCCGAGAGGCGGATGCCATTGCTCAGGTTGTCCGCGGCTTCGCCGATTCAGACGTGGTTCACGTTGATGGCAAGGTCGATGCGTCAAGCGATATTGAGACCATCAATACCGAGCTGATATTGGCTGATATGCAAACTCTGGAAAAGGCAAGACCAAGACTTGAAAAAGAGGTTAAGGGCAAAAAGGTGGGCCCTGAGGTTCTAGAAACAATCGATGAGGCCCTCAAAGTTCTAAATGGTGGCAAACCGCTTTCGCTCTCAAACATTGACCTGGAGCCAATAAAAGAGCTTGGTCTGCTAACAGCAAAGCCAATTCTGTTCGTGTTCAACGTTGATGAAGAAATCTTGACCAACCCAGCAAAGAAGAACCAACTGGCCGATTTGGTGGCACCCGCGGAAGCAGTATTTCTAGATGCCAAGGTTGAAAGTGAGCTAATTGATCTTGATCCGGCAGAAGCCAACGAGTTGCTGCAATCGCTTGGCCAGGAGGAATCGGGTCTTGATCAACTTGCAAGAATTGGTTTTGAGACCCTTGGACTGCAGACCTACCTCACCGCCGGACCCAAGGAGTCAAGAGCCTGGACGATTCGCAAGGGTTCAAAGGCGCCCCAGGCTGCTGGAGTTATCCACACCGACTTCGAACGTGGCTTTATTAAGGCGGAGGTGGTCTCCTTCACAGACCTCGATGCAACGGGCTCAATGGCCGATGCCAAGGCCGCTGGCAAGGTACGCATGGAGGGCAAGGATTACGTCATGCAGGACGGCGATGTCGTTGAGTTCAGGTTTAACGTCTAATCTTTGTCGACTTCCTACACTCAAAACACATTTTGCCAACTTAGACTCATCTAATGAGCTCAACTATGACTTCTCCACAGCTGACCAACTTCAACCGCATCCTCACTCAGGTTAGGGATGCTGGGCTCCTGGTTAAGCAGCCAAGCTTTTATGTAATCCGCCTTGCTGTGCTGAGCGTCGTTGCAGTTGGTCTTTGGGTGCTGGGTGGCTTTATTGCAAGTCTCTCGAGTCAAAACCAACTCTGGATGATTGCAGCTTTTGTGCTGGTTGGTGGACTTGGGATTGTTAGCGCTCAGTATGGCTTTATTGCCCACGAGGCTTCTCACCGACAGGTATTCAGAAACAATAAGTTAAACGACTGGACTGGTTTGTTTTTGGCAAACCTGTTTGCCGGACTTTCCTATGGATTTTGGCTTCGGAAGCACAATAAGCACCACCAGCGTCCAAACCAGATTGGCGTAGACCCGGACATCGCGATTCGAGTGTTGAGTTTTACCACCGAGTCAAAAGAGTCCAAGAAGGGCATTGAGCGCTGGCTCTCAGATCGTCAGGGCTACCTGTTCCCGCTCCTACTGCTATTCACCGGTTTTGACCTGCTGCTTGATTCTTTTGCCGGGCTTGGACGCAAGGATCGCAAGCTAGGCATCAGATTGTTGGAGTTTTCGCTGATGATGATTCGCCAGCTTGCTCCCTACGTGGTTTTTGCAATCATGTTTGGACCGTTCTGGGCGGTAGCGCTGTGGTTCACCATGATGATGACCTTTGGCTTTTTCATGGGTGCAGCTTTTGCGCCAAACCACAAGGGCATGCCGCTGGTAGAAAAGGAATCCAAGTTGGACTTCTTCTCTCGTCAGGTCCTTACCTCTAGAAACGTGAAGGGCTCCTGGTTGAAGGACAACCTAATGGGGGGTTTGAACTATCAGGTTGAGCACCACCTGTTTCCGTCGATGGCCAGGCCAAATCTAAAAAAAGCTCACGACATCGTCGTGAAATTTTGCGAGGAAAATAACATCACCCTGGTCGAGATGGGTCTTGCCAAAAGCTACATGGCGATCATGCAGCACCTAAATAAAGTTGGCTTGAGCAACAACGCGGACCCCTTTGTCTGCCCAATGGTTGCAGAGCTAAGGCCTCGTAGCTAAAGCCAAGCGCTAATTACTTGAGATCGTAGGTCGGAAGCTTCTTCAGAAGCTCGCCAGATCTTGCACTTTGACCAAATAGCGGACCCATCGGGCAGTAGTTCATGATGCCAGTGGTTAGCAGAAGTGCAGCTGGTAGCAACATAAACAAATAGCCCCCACCCTGCGTCAGGGCGAGGGTTGCCAAGGTTGCGCCCGCAGCGATGCGGACCCAGCGGCCAGGTGTTGAGGCCATGAATGTCAAAATCTTGCGGTTGGTCGGAGTAAGTTTCATGCTTTCTATAATACCCCTAGGGGTATTATTATTCCAAGCCTGAAACCAAGTCCTTATGGGCAATAGTGCTTTTCTGGCTTAGACTTTGAAAAGCCGTTGAGGCTTCCAAAATGCAAGGAACACTTCTTTCTCATGACCCAAAAATAATCCCGCTGCGCAACATTGCCATCGTCGTCAGCGTTGATCACGGTAAGACCACTTTGGTGGATGCCATAATGGTGCCAGACCGGCTCCTTTGCCGCCACGGAAACGTTGACGAGCGCGTCATGGACTCCGGAGACCTGGAAAAGGAAAAGCGGGCATCACAATCCCTAAGAACACTGCGGTTGCCTACTCGGTCCTTTTCTCGGCCAAGGGTGAGATAGTCACACTGAACGTTATTGACACCCCGGGTCGCCGACTTTGGTGGTGAGGCTGAACGCGGTCTTTCGATGGTCGATGGCGTTGTGCTCTGGTTGACGCATCGAAGGCCCCCTACCACAGACCAGATTGCATATTTTGGTGTAAGGCGCCGGAATCAAAAACTGCCAGTTATTTTGCTAGTGAACAAGACCGACCGTCCGACGCCTCGCATTGATGTGAGGTCGTTGAGGAAAGTCATGACCTACTTTTGGGTCTTGCCTCGACCTACATGATTCGATTCCCTGACCCTCAGATGTTGATGTGCCATCCTGGTCCTGCCCTGTTAATGATGCTTCCAAGCTTGTGAAGGCAGGGGCTCTTTTGAATAAGCTAGAAATGGCGAGAGGGATGCCGGACAGCGAGAATCTAGGAGCCGCTGTTTGAGGCGATTCTGAACTTCATTCAGCTCTGAGTATGAAGAGGGTGCTCCTCTTCAGGCCCACGTCACCAACTTGGACGCCTCTCCATTTTTGGGCCTGAAGGTCTACTTCGTATTTTCAACGGTGAACTGCAAAGGCCAGCAGGCTGCCTGGGTTCGCCAGAATTGAAAATTCAATCTGTGAATTCTAAGACTCACTGTTTTTGGGAACCAGCGCGCCATGAGCGACTACACTGGAAAGGCTGCTGCCGGTGACATTGCTGCTGTTAAGTAGGTATTGAAGAGATCACCATTGCGACTCGCTGTGTGATTTGAACATTACTAGGCCACCACCAAGAATCACTGTTGACGAGCCTGCCATTTCGATGACTGTCGGTATCAACACGACTTCCCAATGGCGGGTCGGGTCATGGGTGCAAAGGTAACTGCGAGGTTTGTTAAGGATCGTCTGGACCGTGAGCTAATCGGCAACGTCGTGAAGTGCTCATCGATCGAGCGCCCAGATGTCATGCAGGGTCGTGGTGAGCTGGCACTAGCAACTGGTGGAGCAGATGTCGAGGGTTAAGGACAACCGTTGGGAAGCCAGGCTGTTACCAGAAAGTTGGGATTTGGAAAGCTGCACGAACCAACCGAAGAGCTAACTATTGATGTTCCGAGGAGTTCTCGGGGTGCTGTTACGCAGCCCTGGCTTCCCGCAGTGCCTGTGATGGTCAATATGCATCTCCACAATGGCACCGGCTGGGTGCGCATGGAGTTCAAGGTCCCATCACGCGGGACTGATTGGTTTGAACCGAGTTTTTGACTATCACCAAGGGTTCCGGCATTGCCAACGTCTGGTGCTGGCTACGAACCCTGGGCAAAGCGAAATCATTACTCGCAGACGGGTTCAACGATTGCGGATCGCGCCGGAGTATCCACCCCAATGCCATGATCAGGCTTCAGGAGCGCAGCTTTATCGAGCCAGCAGCGAGGTCTACGCTGGCATAGGGTTGGAGAGAACTCCAGGGCCGATGAGCCATGGAAGTAAACACCACCAAGAGAAGCAGCTCACAAACATGAGCGGCCTGCGGACAACTTTGTTGGCCTTTGGACTCTCGTCAAGCAGGCTCTCACTGCAGAGGGGTTGGAGTTTGCTCGCGAGGACGAGTGTGGGCCGATGCCACCCTGAGGCAACCAGAATCTGCAAGCTCGAATCCGATGGCAATGCTCGTGCCCGTGCCGCTTCACAGCGCAAGCGAGCTTCTGACTAAGGCTCGGCCCCAGAGTAGTCTGGTTTAATTAGGTAGGCGTCAGTTCTGCGCTCTCTGAGACCTTCGCGAGTGACAATCGCTTCGTCCTGGCTCCTCAGTGCTGCCCTGGCTGGTTACCCTCCGCAATCACTGACATCACAAAGTGGTTAGTAGTTCAAGGATTTTCGATCACCGGTTTTTCAACGCCCCCATAACGTGGGCTTTTTAGCCCCATAATTTCAGCCTGCAGGGTGAGTTTCATGGAGTGCAAGACTGAGGCCAGGCGGTGCCAACCTGGTTATTTATCACCCTTTGAATTACTTAGCTTCCACCGGCACAACCGCAAGAGCGCTGGCATGTGGTTCAGAGGCATTGAAACCGCCCAGGCCCCGCTCGCTAATCTCGGTGTGTGAAGGTGGCTACCACGGGTGAGAAGAACTAGCTTCCAGGGCTGACTGTTATAAGAGGAAGGCGCTCCAGCGAAATGATTCACCATGACCAAGCCCTCGTCCGCGGAAAGGGCGTGGGATTGGTCATAAATTTCGGCCCAGCGATCCTCACCAAATCGGTTAGCGCTAAGCATTGGTTTGGGCTGGTTTTGAATACTGACAACTGATTCCTGTTCGGTTTATGACCACTGAGTGTGCAACAAAACTAATTGGCCAGAGCTTCTCTGCTTGAACACACACAATTCAGTCGGTGAGTCAAAGGAATAGTGTTGTTTTTGATGGCGGGCATCTTCTGGGGCCTACCCTATTTCTTCATCAGCTCCTGCCATTGAATCCTTCCTCAACGCCCTCGGTGGTCTTTGCAAGACCTCCTCGGGAGCCTTGGTGTTGATTCCGTATGCCGCCTCTCACCGGAGGTTCTCAAGCCAGCCCTGAGGGTCAGCCATACGTATTGGTCTTCGCAGTGGTCGAGATGGTCGGTCCCTGGTTCTTGATCACAGAGACAAAAGGGCATTCCCTCGTCTGTCAGCTCTTTTGATTGCAACCGTGCCGTTTTTTGTGGTGGTTTTGGCCATTTCCTTCCTAAAGGGATCGCAAGGCACTCAGAGGAGACCCTGAGCAGCAGCGGGCTATTGGTTTTGTGGGAGTCGCAGCCCTGTCGGAATTGATTCCATTTCCGGCCTCATCGAACCGCTGTTTGTGCTCACATCGCCACGCAGTGGGCTACGCGATTGCTCCGATTGTTGCTAACCGAAACTCTGGATGTTCCATCGGCAGGCACTGGTGTATATGGTACCGCCGTAAACTGTTTACTCACCTTCGCGCTTCCAACCCTTGGCAGTGAGTTTAGTTGCAGCTGCTTCCCTCATCGCTCTGGGCGCTAGTGGTTTTGGGTCTGTTTCGTCAGCTGCAGCCTTCGGTGATTTTCTCCTGCCGATCAAAGAAGCTGGACCAGCAAAGCTTCTTTGATTACCTACCCAACACCGCCGTGGCGCTGAGCCTTGGTACCGTATTTTGAATGAACCCGTGACAACAGGTTTGCCACTGGCCTTCCGTTGATTGCACTTAATTTAGTTCTCTCCGTATAAACCGCCAAGAAGACATCCCCGACAGCTTCCTAGCGATGGAAATCGGCTCCTACCACCTTAGATCTGAGCCCATGCCGAATTCGGTGGTAACCCGAGGGCCGGCATTTGCCCGCCAGGTGCCGGTCCGGTGTTACATCTTCCCGATCCCATAAGTGGCTCACCCTTTGGTCACGACTCTCGTCAATAGGTACAGATTACCTCAAGGGACAACATCTACCACTACACCGGCGAAGGTAGAGCGGGAAACCAGCAGTTTGCCCAAAAGGAAGCCCTTCTTTGGATCAAGCCCGAGAGCTCTTACTGCCTGGCTAAGTACATAACACCAAGACCTGAAGGCTTGTGGAGCGGGTGTCACTGCAGAGCCTGCTTACCTTAAAGCAAGGCCAAGGACCAATATAAGTAACTCTGCACGGTAATAGTCTTTCGGTTCATGGAATAAAGGCAGATTCTATCTGTTATAGGAATCTTTAGGCTTTTACTTGTTTTTCTCATAATGAAAATTTGATTGGAAAAAGCACGCTGCTGGTACTGACCGGTTGCGTGAGCCTCACAAGAGGCTACTCCTGGAGCCAGTTTCTCTTCGAACTCCAAGACAGCAGTGACCAAGGAACCGAATTCCGGTGGAGCCAGGAGACAGAAGAGCCAGCACTGAATGTCCGAGCCAGCATCAGAGCAACTCGCAGGAACCAACAGCTGCACCAACAGCTGAAACCACCACTCAGCTGACAAACTGCTGAAGCCTCGCCAAACCCAACTGCGACCGGCCAATGACCACCCAACCCCAACCCAAGCCCAAACTCCAACCCCTACTCCCACCCCCACCCCTACTCCCACCCCTACCCCTACTCCCAACCTCGCTGTGCCCCCACCCCACCCCCACTCCCACTGAAACTGTGGTTGGCTACAACCACATGGCTTGATGGAATGAACAACACTTCAAGCTAGCTGCTGGGTAGCGGCTGATGGCCGGGCATTTGACCTCACTCAGTGGATATCTAGCCACCCTGGTGGTGCAGGAGCAATTAGTCAGCTCTGTGGAACCGATGGAACTGCTAGGCTTCACCGCAAGACACGGCGGTCAGCCAAGACCGTCGGCCACTTTGGACTCCTACCGGACTCGCTGCGCCAGCGGATTTGGTAACGAGGTTAATTTTTAGTTGAACACTTGATGAACAAAATGCGTCGCTAAACTTTCATGAGTGAGTCTGGCCAAGAAAAATGTATCTTTCGGCGGGGATTCAAGTTCCGTGTGAACCTCCCCTTTGATGCCGACTTGATGACCTGCACCCTTGGGCAAGTGACTGGCAACGGCAGAGGAGATGGTCAAAGACGGTAAGGTTTCCAAGCCTTTTCGTGTTTGAGAAACTTCAAAGCAGCTCAAAAACTTTCTTCCAAAACTTTCTAGGGCTTTGGGAGTTGTAAGGTGAAACCCTGGGTCTTTACCCTAAGAAACCACACCTAAACACTGACTTGTCCAGGGATGTCACCTGGGACTCTGGCAAGAGTGGCTTAGGTGGCACACGACAGGTGGCCGTTGGGAAAAACTGAGTTGTTTTGTGCCTACAAAAACATCGGTAAGCCCTCGGGCAAACTCTTAGATTACGTAGAGGTCTTCGCCAACCATTGGCAACAGCCCGGCATCTACACCAACCGCAACGGTTCCCGCCGGCATGTCCTGGTGACCACAGCATTTGAGCCAATCGCACAGTTATCGCCGATGGTGATGTTGCCAATTAGTTTGGCTCCTGCCCAATAATCACGTTGTTTCAACGGCTGGGTGACGCTTCACGGGATCCAGGGTCTTTCCTCCCCAGAGTCACACCGTGGTAGACAAGCACGTCATCGCCGATGATCGCAGTCTCACCAAGCACGACACCAACCCGTGATCAATCACGAACCGCTTTCCAATCTGGAGCACCCGGGTATCCACCCCAATTATAAACCAAAACTTTGCGTAGTTAGAAACCATGAGACAGAATGCGCAAGCGCAGCCTAAAGAACGTGCGCAAAGCGGTAGATCAAATCGCGTGCAAGCCAGGGATGAAATCAGCTCGAGCGCTGACTTTGCTGCCGGGTCGCGTTCGAGGCCTGCCTTGATGTCTTGTCTAATACTCAATTCTTCGCTGGTATTCCTCTTGCAGGTCACGGTAGAGCGTTGAAGAAATGTAACGTCGCTGAAACTTGGAACAATTACAACCACAATCTTGCCCGCAAATTCGGGTCTGTGGGAAACTCCTCTTGCTGCCCAGAGCGCAGCGCCTTCCGAGGAAATACTGGCCAAAATGCCCTCAAAATGCTGCCCTGACGGGCAACCCGCAAAATGCCAGCGCCATGTTTGGGGCGCTGATGACCTCGTCAAAGCTTGAGGTGTCCACAATTTCCGGAATGTCAGCCAATTCCTGCAAGCGGTGACCGGCTGCGTTTCAATGCCGTGGTCAGTAGCGCGGTGAGGATGCGGGCTGAACGGCAAAGGAAACAATATTTGGGTTTAGTTCTTTCAAGCGAAGACTGGTTCCGGTGATGGTTCCGCCAGTGCCGCTACCGGCAACAAGTGCGGCAACCTGGCCATCGGTGTCACGCCAGATTTCCTCGGCGGTGGTGGCTCGGTGGATGGCGGGACCGGCTGGGTTTTCAAACTGTCGCACCATCACGGCGCCCTCGATGGTATTGCCAAGCTCTTCAGCCTTAGCAACCGAACCAGACATACCTTGCGCGGCTGGAGTGAGAACCAGCTCTGCCCCGTATGCACGAATTAGGATTTTGCGCTCCAGGCTCATTGAGTCCGGCATCACAATGATGGTCCGATAGCCACGAGCGGCTCCCACCATTGCCAGAGAAATACCGGTGTTGCCGCTGGTGGCTTCAATCAGCGTTCCACCAGGCTTCAAATCTCCTGATTCCTCGGCCGCATTGACCATGGCAATTCCGAGTCGGTCCTTGACCGAGGAGGAGGGGTTATAGAACTCGAGCTTGGCATAGACATTCGCAGCACCGCCGTCGGTGATCTTGTTAAGCCTGACCAGGGGTGTGTTTCCAAAGACTTCGGTGATGCTGTTGTAAAGCTTCATACTTCCTCAAATTTGATTTGGCGGACCTAGGGAAGTGTAACTGTCTAGAGGGGATTTACTTCCAAGGTTTCTGCTTGTTACACGGCTATTGCGGCCCTGGTGTGTCTGGCAGCGAACTCTCAAGCTGCCAACATATCCT
The DNA here is from genome assembly GCA_018402615.1 of Aquiluna sp. The sequence goes on along the minus strand of JAGYIH010000001.1, from coordinate 95,315 downwards.
GTTCCCATCATGATGAAACAACTCGCCCTCATTGCCCTGCCCGTGCTGTTTTTGTCCGGTTGCGCCGTTGAAGAAATTGCTCAGACTGCAGCCGATTCCGCGGCCTGTCAGGCAATGAAGGGAACCATATCCGGACTGCAGGCCGCCTACGAGGCTGGGTTGGTTGATTCGGGCGTATTGGAACAGGTGGATGAAATTGCCGGTGACCAGCTGGAAGCGCTTTTATCCTCCGGACTCGCAGCTGATCTTCGCGCACTGCGAGATCAGCTTGCGGCAACCGATCCTGCGCAGTCTGCGAGCGAGCAGATTGCTGCCCTCACCGATTCCATAACTTCACGTTGTGCAACTGTTGGCGTGAACGTTGAGTAAAGGGCGCCAGGCCTCTCAGGCTGTTCCACTACCCTTGGCATTATGAGTGATCAGCCCGAACTCCACCCCGACCGCAACCTAGCCATGGAACTGGTGCGGGCAACCGAAGCGGCAGCCATCAGGGCCTATCCCTTTATCGGTAAGGGTGATAAAAACGCTGCAGACGGTGCAGCGGTGGATGCAATGCGGGCATTCCTAGGAACAGTGAACTTTGAGGGCAAGGTAGTCATAGGCGAGGGCGAGAAGGATGACGCCCCGATGCTGTTCAACGGCGAGGTGGTTGGCACAGGTCAGGGGCCAAAGGTTGATATTGCGGTTGACCCAATCGATGGAACCGCTTTGACCGCCGCCGGCAGACAGAATGCAATAAGCGTCATTGCGGTCTCCGACCGCGGTTCGATGCTGGACGCCTCTGCCGTTTACAAGATGGACAAGTTTGTGGTGGGGCCAATTGGCAAGGACGTCTGTGACATAAGAAAGCCGATTGCGGAAAACATCCGCGCCTATGCCAAGGCTGCAGGCAAGTCAATTGACGAGGTTCTGGTTGCGGTCTTGGACCGCGATTACAACGCGGTTTTGATTGAGGAAATTAGAGCGGCCGGAGCGGCGACCAGACTGCTGCGAGATGGTGATGTTGCAAGTGGTATCCAAGCCGCGCGGGAGGAAAGCCGCATCGATATGTCGGTGGGCATCGGAGGTTCTCCCGAGGGCATTGTTACCGCTTGCGGCATTAAGGCCTTGGGCGGCTTAATCCAGGGTATTTTGACTCCGCGTGAGGACTTTGAGCGCGAGAACGGAGAAAAAGCCGGTCTCAAGTTTGACTACGTCTACGAGATGGACGAGATGGTCGCCTCTGACAACACCTTCTTTGTTGCCACCGGTGTCACCGACGGGGCACTTTTGTCTGGCGTGCGAAAACGCGAAGGGCTTATTTTGACCGATTCGATTGTGATTCGCGGCAGAAGTGGAACGGTTCGCAAGGTTATGGCTGAATATCAGGCGGACCGCTGGATCTAGGCTGCTAACTCATCGTCAACGTAGTGGTTTTTGCCAAGCTGAATGCCCGCTAGCGCGCTCAGCAGCGCGAACCCGAATACCACCCAGAGCGCTGCTACCCAGCCTCCGGTGACCTCACGCAACACTCCGATTCCAAACACCGTGACCGATGCGACGGTGTAGCTGACGCCCTGCCCAAATGCGCTGAGCGACAACACGGTGCTGCGGCTTCTGGATCTGAGGTTGAAAAGCGTCAGAGCGAGCGGGAACATTGCTGGAGCTAGACCAACCAGGATCACAAATACCCACAACAGCTCTTGGCCGGCAAACAGGATCCCCAGCGTTCCGGTTGTCCCAAATAGAGCAGAGATAAAGATTATGGGGGCGTGAGATTTGGGGTAGCGGGTGGCAAGTATTGGCACCAAGAGCGATGTTGGAATGCCCATAACCGAGAACAGCGACAGCAACAGTCCCGCCTGCAAAATGCTCACCGAGTTGTGTTCAACTAACAAAAGCGGCAAAAAGGCAAAGCTGACGTAGCCAAACACCGCGGTCATTGCCTGAATCCCGGCAATCGACCAGGCGGTGGGGGAGCGCCAAATGGCCTTGTCTCCCAACGCAGTTTCGGGCCTTGGCTCGGGTTTGGAGTTTTTACGCAGGAACATCAGCGGTAGCAGTGTAAAGACTGCCAACAGCGCCCACTGCCCCAAAGATGCCCGCCAACCAAAGGCCTGTGCGACGGGAACCGCAAAGAAGGCGCCCATGGTCGCACTGAGAGCGGTGAGGGTTATGTAAAAGCTCGAGATGATTCCAACTCGACCGGGGAAGTACTTTCGGACCATCACCGGTAACAGCACGTTACCCATACCAGCACCCAAGAGGCTCATCAGGCTGCCGGCAAAAAGGGCAGTTGCATCCCAGGCCAGCGCCCTCAGCAGGTTCCCCAGCACAATCAGTATCACTGTGAGAATCAAGGTCTTTTCAACCCCTATCTTGCGGGCTGGTGGATACGAGAGCGAGGTGGCAATTGCAAATGCCAGTGGCGCTGCCAAGCCCAAAAGACCGATGGTGACTATTGGCAGTGCGATCTGATCTTGGATAAATGCGACCACGGGTGAAATCGAAGAAACTGCAGTTCTAAGGTTCAATGCCAAAAGCGCGATAGCCGCCAGAGCCAAAAGCTTTGCGCCATAGCGATTCATGTTGTCCAATCTCTCTGGTCTAAGCCTAGGGAGATTTTTGACCTAAAAACTAGTACCCAAGCTCCCGCTGGAATACGTCGTGCAGTAGCGAGTTGGTAGCTAGTACCGATGAGCTCTGCTCGGTGAGTGGCCCACCAAGGGCGGTGAAGCGGCCACCAGCCTCCTCAACTATTGGCACGAGCGCCGCAATGTCGTAAAGCTTCAGGTCGTGTTCGGAAACCGCCTCGAGTGAACCCTCTGCTAAATACATGTAGCTCAAAAAGTCTCCAAAGGCACGGGTTCGCCAAATCTTCCGACTCAGCGATACCAGCTCATCAAGCTTTCCAGCCTGATCCCAAAGCTGCAGCGAGTTATAGGACATCGAGCTCTCCGCAAGCTCTCTCACCTTTGAAACTCCGAGGGTTCGGGTTTTGCCGTCAAATTCGCTGGTGAAAGCCCCACTGCCGAGCTGCGCCCACCATCGTCTTGAAAGGGCGGGGGCAGAGACCACCGAGGTCTCAAATCTTCCCCCCACCCTCAGCGCAATAAGCGATGCCCAGATTGGGATTCCTCGAAGGTAGTTGGCGGTGCCATCGATTGGGTCAATGATCCAGGTTCGATTTGAAGAACCCTCAGTTCCAAACTCCTCACCGATGATTGCATCTTCGGGACGGTGGCGCAGCAAGATTGCTCGCAGTCGCTCTTCAACCGAACGGTCGGCATCGGTAACGTAAGAGGAATCTGGCTTCGATTCAATTTTGAGGTTTAGCGCCCGAAAGCGGGAAAGTGAAATTTCATCCGCAGCATCTGCGAGCTTTAGGGCCAGGTCTTGATCAGAAATAACGGTAGACATCCGGCTTAATCTAATGCTTTTAGCGACTCAACCAGCCTTCTGTAGCTATCGAGTCGCAACTCTGAAAGATTCCCAGAAAGGGCCATTTCATCCAGTGCACAGTCCGGAGCGTCTGCGAGGTGAGAGCAATCACGCGGGCAGTTCTCTGAGGCAGAGCTAATGTCTGCAAAGCCCCTCAACAGGGTTTTGGGCTCGATGCCAGCAAGACCAAAAGTTCTTATGCCCGGGGTGTCAACAATCCAGCCGTTTCTAAACCTCAGCGCCAGCGCTGAGGAGGAGGTGTGTTTACCCTTACCGGTAACCTCATTGACGTCTCCTGTGGCTCTTTGATAACCGGGACTCAAGCGATTGATAAGCGTGGTTTTGCCAACTCCACTGTGGCCCACAAACACGCTGGTTCGATTATCTAGAATCTCCTCAAGCTTTGAGATGTCTTGCTCGTCCTTATGAAGCGGCAAGATATCTAAGTCAAAACCTTCGAAGTTGGAGATGAAATGACTCGGGTCTGCTAAATCACTCTTGGTTAGAACCAAAATCGGATGTAGGCCCGAGCTAAATGCCGCCACCAGATATTCATCCACCGCGCGCCTGGCCGGGATTTGGCGGCTGCCAGCAACATTTTAATATTGATTTTGCATGGAGCAAACAATGGTTTGAGCACCGCCTTCCTCTCACGAACGTGTGGAGAGCGGTGTCTTTGGCCCAATGCGCACGATTCGAGCCAGTGCATCTTTTTCACCGCTAACATCTCCGCTAACCGCGACCCGATCACAGGTCACGCAGCCCTCCGAGCGCAACTCCTTAGCCAGGGTTGCCATCACCTCGGTTCCGTCATCCATCAGAACCCGATAGCGAGCCAGATGAACCTGGAGAACCATTCCGGTGGGAAGTTTTGCGGTGTCTGGGCGCCGCTTGGTTCTGGGTCTGGAACCCTTGGGGTTTGGCCTTACTCGGACATCGTCCTCGTCCAGGTCAATCTCTTCCCCCGGTTCAAAGTTCCAGTTCATCCAGAGACCAGCATCCTGCCCCAAAGGGTTGTAAATCCGGGCATTGTCTTTGAGGTGGTGGAAATATTTTCAACCTCTAGGCCCGCAATCTTGAGACCCACTATCGCCCCAGCTGTTGCCATCCGGTGGTCGTGATATGTCTTCCAGACCGCGGGACGAAGGTCGCCAGGGGTTATCTCCAGACCATCTTCCAGCTCGGTAGCAGATGCCCCAACCCGATTAATTTCATTGGCAAGTGCTTTGAGTCGATCGGTCTCGTGACCACGCAGGTGCTTGATTCCGACAAGCCTTGATTTTGAAGAAGCAACGGTGGCCAATGCCGCAATTGTTGGAGCCAGTTCCCCCGCTGCAGAAAGATCGGCATCGATGCCGAGAATAACCCCGCTGCCCTTTAGGGTAAGCAAGTTGTCCTCGTGCCGCACCTCGGCACCCATGCGGGTCAGGAGCTCAATGTAGTGAGCGCCGACCTGGGTTGTGGTCTTGGGCCAATTTGGAATGCTCACCCTGGAACCGGTGACCATGGCGGCTGCCAAAAAAGGCCCCGCGTTTGAAAGATCGGGCTCAATTGCAAATTCTCCGCCCTGGATTTTCCCCGGTTCCACTCGCCAACTTCGTTCAGATAGGGCGTGAGCGGAAATACCTCGATCTCTAAGGCATTTGATTGTCATTTCAATGTGCGGCAAAGAAGGCAATTCTTGGCCCCCGTGGCGCAATGTGAGTCCGTTTCTAAATCTCGGTGCACTCAACAGCAAGCCCGAAACAAACTGCGAGGAAGCACTTGCGTCAATCTCAAGTTCCCCACCCTCAACGCTGCCAGTGCCATAAACACTGAAGGGGAGTGAGGTTGACTCACTGATTTTGGCACCAAGAAGGCGCAAGGAGTCGATCGTGGTTTGCATTGGCCGGAGCCTTGCCCCGTCATCGCCATCAAAAATAACCTCACCCTGCGCCAACATCGCAATCGGCGGCACAAAGCGCATCACTGTTCCCGCCAGGCCGCAATCGATGCTGACATCGCCGGTAACTGGGTTGGGTTGCACCAAAAGGTCATCGCCCTGCCACTCAAAGCTGGTTCCCAGAGATTGAAGCGCGCCAATCATCAGTTCTGAGTCACGAGAGCGCAGCGGAGCGAGAAGCTTACTTGGGCCGGTTGCAAGGGCGGAGAGCACCAGCTCTCGGTTGGTGAGTGACTTACTTCCGGGAAGCGAAACGGACGCGTCAAAGCGACGGCCCTTGGGAGCGGGCCAGAGCGCTTCTTCCGACATCATCTGAACAAAGATACCCAAAAGCGCAGTTTCATAAGGCCATCAGGGCATTACTGGCAGTTTCCTGTTCACGGAAAACCAGCAATCTATTTCTCATTAGACTCGGAATTCATGCGAGAAGCGAAGTCAACCAAGCTAAAAACCTTTGAAGAGCAAGCTCTTCCCCTAATGCCACAGCTATACGGTGCTGCTTTGCGCTGGACTCGAAACCCCTCTGACGCTGAAGATTTGGTTCAGGAAACCTATGCCAAGGCCTTTACCGCCTGGGCAAAGTTTGAACAGGGCACCAACCTAAAGGCCTGGATGTTTCGAATCATGACCAACACCCATATCAACCTCTACAACAAAAAAGCCAAAGACAAGGCCAAGACCGCGCTTGACGATCTGGAGGACTGGCAGATTGGTTCGGGGGAGTCGGTAACGGCGAGGTCTTCTCGCAGCGCAGAGGCCGAGGCGCTGGATAACTTGCCCTCTGGGATTATCAAGAATGCCCTTGATGAGATACCGGATGAGTTTCGCATGGTGGTTTACTACGCCGTCGTGGAGGGTCTGCCCTATGCGGAAATTGCAGAGGTAATGGACACCCCGGTAGGCACCGTGATGTCTCGCTTGCACCGCGGGAAGAAATTACTGAGAACTTTGTTGCAAGATTACGCAAGCCAAGAAGGCTATGACGTTGGCGACAAGGAGGAAGCGTGAAGCACGTTGACTGCGAAGAAGTTAGACACAACGTTCACGAGTTTCTTCACTCCGAGCTTCACGAGACCGAGATTCAAACCATAACCGGTCACATTGCAAACTGTGACAGCTGCGAGCAGCACTACGACATTGAGCTTGTTTTCAATCAGGTGATTCAACGCTCCTGCGATGAAGCCCCCGCAAGCGAGCTTGCTGAACGTGTGATGAAGCGGCTACGCGAAATTCAAGACCACGGCTAATTCGACTACTACTGCTCTGCTGTGAGCCCGAGCCACTCAAACCAGCCACGGTTTAGCACCAACCAGGCAATCAAGCCATAACCAACCTGACCCGGCAATCTTCTGGGGTGTTTGGCAAGCTCACTGAGCCAGCCATCGTGGTCACTTAGCGGTCCAAAGCAGTTCACGTAGGTGACGCCCCTGCGCTTTACAACATCCTCAAAGCCCTCAGACAGGTGCTGAACTTCCTGATCGTATTCGGGAACCCCCGTGGGTGTTGGTCCAACCACAAAAATCTTTACTCCCTCCCGGATCGCATCATCCAAGAGTGAGGCAAGATTCAGCCTGGAGCGGGAGATTGTGATTCCGGCTTGGATATCTTGCGAGCCCAGTGCCAAAACCAGAAAGTTCTCGGTTTCGGGGCTGAATCGAATCATCGCCTCCTGGCGCCAGCGCTCCAAGAGGCCACCGGTGGTTTCCGAGACCATTGCCAGAGGGAAGAATGCAACATCATCGCCTTTTGGCAATCTGGCCTGCACTCGTCCGAGCCAGCCCAGGCCCTTCGGGTCACCTGCTCCTGTGAGCAGCTCGTCTCCGAGGATTACAACCCTGTATGACTTCAAGAGTCTTTAGTCTCCAAACGCTCTCGCGATTAGGTCTGCCTGCTCGGCAGCATGGCGCTTTGCACTTCCCGACGCGGGAGAGGCACTTGCCGGGCGTGAAATGACCCTGAAATTGATTCCGTAGCGGGGCATAAATAGACCCATGTAGGTCCAGGCACCCTGGTTCGCAGGCTCATCTTGAACCCAGCGCAGCTGGGCATTGGGGAACTGCGAGATTGCGGTCTGCATCTCTTCAACCGGGGTTGGGTAGAGTTGCTCGAGGCGAACTATGGCAACATCCTTGGTGTCACGCTTCTGGCTCTCGGCCAATAGATCCCAGTAGATCTTTCCAGAGCAGAACAGCACCTTTTTGACGGCATTGGGATCAAGGTTCTGCTGGTCGTTTATTACCGGCAGGAATGAGCCCTGGGTGAAGTCCTCAACCGAGGAGGATGCCGCCTTCAGTCGCAACATGGACTTTGGAGCAAAGACAATTAGTGGCCTGCGTGGCTGAGTGAAGGCTTGACGCCTGAGCAGGTGGAAGTGAGAAGCGGGGGTCGAGGGCTGAGCCACAGTCATATTGTTCTCGGCACACAGTTGCAGAAACCTCTCGATTCTTGCTGATGAGTGATCCGGCCCCTGCCCCTCGTAGCCGTGTGGCAAAAGCAATACCAGGGAAGACTGCTGACCCCATTTTTGCTCTGCCGAACAGATGAATTCATCCACCACGGTCTGAGCGCCGTTCACAAAGTCACCAAACTGGGCCTCCCAGAGTGTGAGGGTGGCAGGTTCCTCCACCGAGTAGCCATACTCAAAGCCCATTGCGGCATACTCACTCAGTAGCGAGTTGTAAACCTCAAACTTTGCCTGCTGTTCGGAAATGAACTTCAGCGGGGTCCAGACCTGACCGGTGATTCGGTCAAAGAACGTGGCGTGACGTTGAACGAAGGTGCCGCGCTGGGAGTCTTGACCGGCAAGGCGGACGTTAACCCCCTCAACAGCGAGCGACCCAAACGCAATCAGCTCGCCGTAGCCCCAATCGATTCCACCATCACGGCTCATCTCAACCCGCTTCTGGAGCAGCTGAGCAAGTTTCGGGTGGACACTGAAGCCGTCCGGAAGATTCGCGTGGGCATTTCCAATCGCTTCAACCATCTCCTTGGCAATCGCCGTTGGCCGAAGAAGTTCTTGCTTTTCGCTGGCGGTGGTGCCAATTCCGGCGGGCCGTTCGATCAGGCCGATGGGCTGGCTCATAGCCTCGTGCACATCAATGAAGGCTTGCTCCAAGCTGCCCTGGAAGCTTGCGTTTGCCTCGTCAAACTCCTCCTGTGAGATATCACCACGACCAACCAGGTTGTCCATGTAAAGGGTTCTTACGCTTCGTTTTTGTTCAATCAGGTTGTACATCAGAGGCTGGGTCATCGAAGGGTCGTCGCCCTCGTTGTGACCGCGACGACGGTAGGAAATGATGTCCATGACCACGTCTTTTTTGAATTCTTGACGGTATTCAAAGGCCAACTGCGCTACTCGCACCACTGCCTCTGGATCGTCACCGTTGACGTGGAAGATGGGTGCCTGAATGCTTTTCGCAATGTCGGTGGCGTAGTTTGACGACCTGGAATCTGCCGGCAGGGTGGTGAACCCAACCTGGTTATTCACCACAACGTGAATGGTGCCACCGACCTTATAACCATCGAGCTGGCTCATCTGAAGGGTTTCTGGCACGACCCCCTGACCGGCAAATGCCGCATCGCCGTGAACCAAGATTGGCAGTATTGGGAAGTTATCTGGGTTACCCATGCGATCCTGCTTGGCCCGAACGATGCCCTCAAGAACGGGGTTCACGGCCTCTAGGTGGGAGGGGTTTGCAGCCAGGCTGACCCTGATGCTGTTTCCGTTTGCGGAGCTAAATACCCCTTCGGTTCCAAGGTGATACTTCACGTCTCCGGAACCTTGAACTCCCTTGGTGTCGGTGATTCCCTCAAATTCTCTAAAGACCTGGCCATAGGTCTTGCCCGCGATGTTTGTGAGCACGTTTAGACGACCACGGTGAGCCATCGCAATCGCGGCTTCTTCCAATCCGGCATCCGCAGCAGACTGCAGAATTTCATCCAGTGCTGGAATCAAAGACTCGCTTCCCTCCAAAGAAAAGCGCTTTTGACCCACGAACTTGGTTTGCAGGAACGTTTCAAAGGCCTCGGCCTGATTCAGTTTCTGCAGAATGCGGAACTGTTCTTCCTTGGTCGGCTTTTGGTAGGGACGCTCAAGTTTTTCCTGAAACCAGGTCCGCTCAGAGGGGTTATGAATGTGCATGTACTCAATGCCAACGGTGCGGCAGTAGCTGTCACGAAGAATTCCAAGCACGTTGCGGAACTTCGCCTTGGATCGGCCGCCAAAACCTCCGGTTTTAAAGGTTCGGTCCAGGTCCCAAAGCGATAACCCATAGCTTCGAATGTCCAAATCGGGGTGCCAGCGCTGCACATATTCCAGTGGGTCAACATCGGCAATCAGGTGGCCTCGGACGCGGAAGGCATTTATGTATTCCTGAATTCGGGTGTTCTTCCCGCTCTCGTCGGCCAGGTCCCAGTGGAAATCATTTACCCAGACCACCGGGGTGTAGGGGATGCGCATGTCGGCAAAGATCTGACCGTAGAAATCGTGATCGCCCAAGAGAAGCTCATTGAGTATCTTCAGGAACTCCCCGCTGCCAGCACCCTGGATTACGCGGTGGTCATAGGTCGAGGTGAGGGTGATGACCTTGCCGATTCCCTGCTCGGCCAGTTGATCCTCAGCCATTCCCTGGAACTGGGCTGGGTAGTCAAGCGCCCCAACGCCAACTATGCAGCCTTGACCGTGGGTCAGTCTTGGGACCGAGTGAACCGTGCCGATGCCACCTGGGTTGGTGAGTGAAATTGTGGTGCCCGCAAAGTCCTCGGCGGTGAGCTTATTATCGCGAGCCTTTTTCACAAGCTTTTCGTATTCGGCGATGAACTCGGCAAAGTTTAGATTTTGTGATCTTTTGATGTTTGGGACCAGAAGTGCACGGGTGCCATCGGGCTTTGGGATGTCAATTGCCAGCCCAAAGTTTATGTTCGCGGGGCTGACTGCCGCCGGTTTACCGTCTATCTCGTCATAGAACACGTTCTGGCTCGGGAAGGCCTTCAAGGCCTGAACCACGGCGTAACCGACCAGGTGGGTGAAAGAGATCTTGCCACCGCGGGTGCGCTTTAGGTGGGAGTTGATGACGATGCGATTATCAATCAGAAGTTTCGCTGGAATCTGTCGCACGCTAGTTGCGGTCGGGATCGAAAGCGAGGCGTCCATGTTGGAGGCGAGGGACTTTGCCATTCCGCGCAGGATGTTTATCTCAGGCTGCGCCTCTTCGGCTTGAGCTGGAACCGACATTGCACCGGTGGCCGGTAAGTCAGCTGGCACCGGCGCAGTTTTTGGAGCCTCGGCACTGGTCTTGGCTACCGGAACGGTTATTGCCTCGGTGACCGGGGAAATGGTGTTCGGGTCAAACTTTGGGACCACTGTTGAGTCGGTGTCGATGATTGCAATGGATCCGGTTGTAGCCTCTGCCGAATCACTAAAGCTCCCGTTTTGTTCCCGTTGGTAACGCTCCAGGATTGGCCACCAGGATTTGTCAACGGAGTCCGGATCCTGTTGCCACTGGCCAAACATCTCGGCCACAAGCCACTCATTTGCACCAAAATCATTTTCAGAAATGTTGTTGTCGCTGCCCGACAAGGCTGCCCCTTTGAACGAACTCGAGAATAATGCTTTTAGTCTAGCCACCAAGCTGCATGCGCTAGCTCAGAATTTGGGCTTGACCCGCACAGTTTTTTGCAGCGTTTGTAAATTTCGCACGAAAACAAACTGGAGCGTGGTTTCGGGCTGCGAACTTACTGCAAGGTGCTTGGCCAAACCCCACGAGCGTAGGCATCGGGCCAAGGCACTTCGACACCCAGTTCATGAGCCGCCCGAAGAGCGAAGTGGGGATCTCTCAAGAACTCTCTGCCGGCCATGACCACATCCACCGTGCCCGATGCCACGATGTCCTCGGCCTGTTGACTCTGAGTAATCTGACCAACGGCTGATACCAGAGCGTCGGCGCCAGATTTTGCGCTTTGAGCAAGCGAAACCTGGTAGCCCGGTCCGGTCGGAATCTTTACTCCGGTGATGATGCCGCCAGAGGAAATGTCAAAGAGGTCAGCGCCTAAATCTCTGGCCCAAACTGCTACCTGGTTGGTTTGCTCTTGGTCCCAGCCTCCTGGAACGTAGTCGGTTGCGCTGAAGCGAACCAGTAGCGGCACGCGCTCACCTATTGAGGCCCGAACCGCAGTAACGATTTCTAAAAGCAATCGCGCACGGTTTTCTAGGCTGCCGCCATATTGGTCTTCTCGTTTATTGCTCAGCGGCGATAAAAACTGGTGTAGCAGATAGCCGTGGGCCGCGTGAATCTCTACAACATCAAAACCTGCCCGAATCGCTCGCTGAGCGGCGTTGGCAAAATCTTCGACCAGCTGCGGAATCTCCTCGGTGCTTAGAGCTCGGGGAGCTGCATAGCCGGTGAAAGCCTCATCAGTTGCGCTGTAGGTTTCCCAACCACCGGCTGAAAGCGGAACGCTGCCAGTCCCAGACCAGGCCCTGTAGGTCGAGGCCTTGCGACCGGCGTGCGCCAACTGCAAGCCCGCTAGCGATCCCATCGAGTGAATCACAGCGGTTACCTTTTGCCAGGCCAAAACCTGATTCTCATTCCAAATCCCGGTACACCAAGGCGTGATTCTGCCCTCTGGGTTGACTGCAGTTGCCTCTGCCATAACCAAGCCCGCCCCACCGATTGCCATAGAGCCCAGATGTGCGATGTGAAAATCACCCACCACCCCGTCTTTTTGCTCGCAGGAATACATGCACATCGGCGATACCCAAAGTCGGTTCTTTACCTCTAGGTCACGCAGCGTGATGGGGCTAAATAGTTTGCTCACTGGGGTAACTTCTCCAATCTCGGTGTCGCAATGTAAATAAACAGCCCAAGCACCGCACCCCAACCGATTGCAAAGTTCAATGGCAAAATGCCAGTCAACAAACCAATAATTGATGGCCCTGCCAACCCACCAATGTAGGTAATTCCTACCACCTTGGCCATGTTGCGACCAGAGTGACTGGCCTCACCAATTTCTCCGGCAGCGGCAAAGATCTGGGGCACCACCCCGGAGATTCCAAGCCCTAACAGACCCCAGGCCAACAGCGACAGCTCGTAATTGGGAGCGAGGGCCTGCGCGAAGATGGCAACGGCCGCGAAGATTGAACCATTGCGAATCACAAAGCTTCGGCCCCTAACCTCAACTATTCGGTCGATGAAGATTCGACCAATGATCATTCCGATGTTGAAGGCAGCTAGTCCCCAGGCGGCCAGAGCAAAGCTGACGTTTTGGTAGTCAGATAAATACAGCGCGGACCAGTCCTGAGCGACACCCTCGATGATGGCGCCAGAGGCCGCCATCAGTCCAGCCAAAATTACAAATCCAAACACCCTGCGGTTTGCCTTGGAAGTCGCCTTGTTCTCTTGCTTATTTGAATTATCAGCAACCGGTTGATCCGGCAGCAGCCAACTGGCGATGAAGACTCCGATTATCGAGAGCAGGATACCCACCACGGGAAGGGTTTGGGACTGGTCGAAGCCAAGCGAGATCGTCACAAAACCAACCCCGGCGCCCAAAAGACCACCTACCGACCAAAACAAATGGAAGAAGGTAAAGATCGCTCTGCCGTTAACCTTCTCAACCTGAAGCGCTGCCGCGTTCATCGCGACATCAATACCTGCGATACCAAAGCCGATGCCAAAGATTGCAAGGCCCAGCCAAAAGGGGTCGGAGGCGAAGGCCGGTCCAAATAGTGAGAGCCCGACAACCACTCCGCCAAGCCGGGTAGCGCTTTTGGATCCGATGTGATCTACCATCCAGCCAAACAGTTGCATGGCAAAAAAACCACCAAGACCGGAGAGCATCAGCAGCAGTCCCAGGGTCTGGTAGTTGATTCCAACCCGGTCTTCAATAAGCGGGATATGGACGGCCCAGAGGGCTAAAGAGGATCCGCCGGAGATAAAGAAAAAACAGACGGCGATCTTGGAGCGAAGAAGGTTCACGATTGAAAACTCTATGCCAATAAAAGTTTTAGCCGTGCTCCCACTTCCTTTGACTCGATCAAAAAACCGTCGTGGCCGTACTCGCTGGAAATCAACTGCAGTTCGCCACCCACCAGGGGACCGGAGATGTTCTTTGCAATTAGTTCCTGACCGCTTACTGGAAACAGTCGATCAGAGTCAACACCCAGCACCAGGGTCGGGCAGGTCACTTTCTTTAGAGCTAGCTCTACTCCACCTCTATCGCGCCCAACATCGTGCGAGTTCATCGCACTCACCAGGGTTATGTAGCTATTGGCGTCAAAGCGCCTGACGAACTTATTGCCGTGAAAATCCAAGTAGCTTTCAACCGCATACTTACCGCGCTCGGTAAGTGGGCTGACCTGGGACTGCCAGCTTCGGCCAAAGCGCTCGTTTAGTTCCTTGGGGGAGCGGTAGTTCAAGAGCGCCATCCGGCGAGCCAGTGCCAATCCCTTGTGCGGACCAAAGCCAGGCTTGGCGTCGTAGTACCAACCGGCGGCAAAGTTCGAATCTGATCTGATGGCCTCGAGTTGCACCGTGTTGAGAGCGATCTGGTCCGCCGTCGAATAGGGGGGTGCGGCCAAAATCGCCATGCGGTCAAGCCGTTCCGGGAAGTCAATCGCAATCTCAAGAGCGTGCATGCCGGCCATCGAGCCACCCACGATGGCGAAGAACTTCTTAATCCCCAGTTGATCCGCGAGTATTAAAAAGGCCCTGGCCTGATCCTTGATTGTCAGCTGAGGGAACGAGGGCCCGTATTCACGACCGTTTCTGTCCAGGGAAGAAGGTCCGGTGGAGCCCTGGCAACCTCCCAAGACATTTGGAGTTAGGACAAAAAAATCGTTGGTGTCGATGGCCTCTCCGGGTCCAACAATGCCATTCCACCAACCACTTGTGGCGTGACCTTCGCTCGCTCCACCAATCAGATGCGAGTCACCAGTCAGGGCATGCAAAACCAAAACAGCATTTGATTTATCTGCATTTAGCTCACCCCAGCTTTCATAGGCAAGCCTTGCGCCCAAAAGTTCTTGGCCGGATTCGAGGGCTATGTCAAATGAGTCAGAGAACTTGCGATCTCCCACCGCATCTCCAGCCAGCCAAGCTCCGGTGGCTGGCGGTCTTCCAACAAGCTGTCGACGCTGCTCCTCGGTAATAAATTCCGAGGGAGCAGAGTCTTCAGATAATTGGAAATCCATTACTTGGCTGCCGTGAAGCCCTTCTGCAGATCGTGAATCAGATCCTCATAGGTCTCAAGACCCACCGATAGTCGAACCAGTCCAGGGGTGACACCGGTGGTTTTCTGGTCGGCTTCACTTAGTTGCGAGTGGGTGGTAGAAGCTGGATGGATAACCAGCGAGCGAACGTCACCGATGTTGGCAACATGGCTAAATAACTCAAGTCCGTCTACAAACTTGATGCCAGCTTCCACTCCGCCCTCAATTTCGAAGGAAACAATGGCACCGGCGCCCTTGGGGCTGATGTGCTTTTGGATCTCGTTATAGGGCGATGAAGCCAGGCCTGCGTAGTTCACGCTGCGAACCTGTTGGTGAGCCTCGAGCCACTGAGCAATCGCAGCTGCATTCGCGACGTGACGCTCCATGCGAAGGCTGAGGGTTTCGATGCCCTGCAGCAGTGAGAAGGCCGTATCTGGAGAGACTGCCGGTCCCAAGTCGCGCAACAGTTGGACCCTGGCCTTGATGATATAGGCGATGCCGTCACCCAGTGCCTGGGTGTAAACCACACCGTGGTAACTGGGGTCTGGCTCGGTAAGTCCCGGGAACTTATCTGACTTGGACCACTCGAACTTTCCACCATCCACTATCGCTCCGGCAACAACTGTTCCGTGGCCACCTAGGAACTTGGTTGCAGAGTGCACCACGATATCCGCTCCGTGCTCAAGGGGGCGAATCAGATAGGGGGTGGCAACTGTGTTATCAACAATTAGCGGGAGCCCGTTTTTATGTGCAACGCTGGCAACCTTGCGGATGTCCAGGATGGAAACCTTGGGATTGCCAATGGTCTCGGCGAAGAACAGCTTGGTGTTCGGCCGAACCGCCTGCTGCCACTCATTCTCATCGTCCTGGTTTTCGACGAACGTGACCTCAATACCCATCTTGGCGAAGGTGTATTTAAAGAGGTTGTAAGTGCCGCCATAAAGTGTTGAGGAAGAAACGATGTGATCTCCAACCTGGGCGAGGTTCAAAATTGCAAGGGTTTCAGCGGCCTGACCGGAAGCTAGCAAGAGTGCTGCGGTTCCGCCCTCAAGCGCGGCAATTCGCTTTTCGGCCACATCCTGGGTTGGATTCATGATTCGGGTGTAGATGTTTCCAAATTCCGCAAGGCCAAAAAGATTTCTGGCATGCTCGGCGGAGTTAAACGTGTAGGCAGTGGTCTTGTAGATAGGTGTGGCCCGTGCATTAGTTGCTGGGTCTGGAACTGCACCGGCATGGATCTGCTGGGTCTCAAAACCCCAATTTGCATCGCTCATTTGATTCTTTCTGTCCTTGACTTGACTAAATCCTCTACCGAAGCGCTGGCGCTTAGCAAACGGTCTCGAAACCTGACGTAACTTTAGCCGAGGTGCTCGAAGGCAAGCGATGCCAAAAGCGCGGCTCCCAGCGGCAATACCGAGTCATCGAACATCGCCTTGCCGGAGTGGTTGGTGGGGGCAGTGCTGTGGTCTATATCTTTAGGGCAAGCGCCAACAAAGATAAACGCACCCGGAATCTCAGCCACTATCGACGCGTAGTCCTCTCCACCCGCCATCGGCTTCTCCATCTCCCCATATCCCGCCTCACCAACGAGCTCCCTGGCCACCTTGCGCACTCGCTCCATGGCCTTGGCGTCATTGACCAGCACCTTGGTAGCTCTTGAGAAACTAACCTCGGCTCTTATTCCATGCGAGTCTGCAATGGCGTGAATTAGCTTTGGTGCGAGCTCGTGAAGTTTTTGGGTGTTGATCTCTGAGAAGGTTCTGACCGTTGCCCCAAAGCTTGCGGTGTCGGGGATGACATTGGTGGTCGCAACGTCTCCCGCCCTGATCCAACCAACGTTGAGTATCACCGGGTCAAACTGATCAAACTGCTTATTTAGCATCACCTGCAGTGAGCTGATCGCCTCAACCATTGGGGTGACTGGGTCCTTTGAGAGCCAGGGCATCGAACCATGACCTCCGACACCATGGAAGGTGGCGTGCAGGTCGCCAGCACTAGCCATTAGCGGCCCGGCCTTTGAAGTGATTGCCCCGAGCGGCAGTCCGGTAAACACGTGCAGTCCGTACGCGGCGATTGGGCGCTCTCCGGTCAGTTCGAGCATGCCCTCCTCAATCATTATGTCTGCGCCGTGATGACCCTCTTCTCCGGGCTGGAACCAAATAGCCACCGTGCCACTGAGTGCATCTCTATTGGCATGTATCAGCTTCGCGGCTCCAACCCCCGATGCCATGTGCAGGTCGTGACCGCAGGCGTGCATGAAGCCATTTGTGGATGCGAAGTCAAGCCCGGTCTCCTCTTTGACGCTCAGGGCATCCATGTCTGCCCGGAGCAAGACCGTTGGTCCGGGCTTGGCCCCCCTGATTACCAGCACGATCGAACTCAGGCTGCTACCCAGAGTTATTTCCCCAAGGCCCTCAATGGCCTTCAGGATTTTGGCCTGAGTTTTAGGTAGCTCTAGCGCAAACTCCGGCTCTGCGTGAAGCGCTCTGCGCAGATCAATTAGCTCCTGGGAAAAATCCTGTGCCTGAGTAAGAAGTTCTTGGCTATTTGGCATCTTTGCAACCTTTCTGCGCGAAAAAACTAAATCTGCTACCTACTATGGCCTTATGTTCCGCGCTCTGCATCCCGAATGGCAAAAAGTCTTGGCGGATCAGAAATCGAACTTGGTTCAAATTCAAAACGAAATTTCCCTTGATCCAGCAACCATTCCAGATGAGACAAGTATTTTTCGGGCCTTCGAAATTCCGCCAAGCCAGTACCGAGTTTTGATTCTTGGTCAGGATCCGTACCCAAACCCAAGGCATGCTAACGGCTTGGCATTTGCCGTTCCTCCAGGCACCAACCCGCTGCCCCCAACCCTGGCCAATATTTTCAAGGAACTGCGCTCTGATCTGGGTCACGGGTTTGTGAAATCTGGCGATATAACTCCCTGGCACAAAAGGGGAGTGATGCTGCTGAACCGGCACTTGACCACTAGGGAAAATGAAACCGCAGCACACTTTAGTTTCGGTTGGGAAGAGTTCACCCAGCGCGCGGTTCAGGAGCTCGTGAAGGCCACGGAAGGCAAGTTGGTTGCCATTCTCTGGGGCAGAAGAGCCCAAGAATTGGCCGAGGATTTGGGTTCAGCCACTGTTTTGTCTTCGCCTCATCCCTCGCCGCTTTCAAGCTATCGAGGGTTTTTTGGGTCCAAACCGTTTTCTTCTTGTAACACGGCACTTATAAATTTAGGGTTGGAGCCGATTGATTGGAGTGCCTAGGTGGTGGATTCTGAAACCAGATGGCGACTCGTTCGTGCCCTGAAGCAAAAGCCACCCGAGCCACCCGCAGAGATTTTGATTCGCAATGTGGGCTTTGAAGACCTTCCGCAACTGCGAGACATTTACAACTACTTCATAAGAAATACCGTCATCACTTTTGACGACAAGCCGCTCGATCTTGCTTACTGGCAGGACAAGCACGAGCAACTGGCAAGGTACGAACTGCCCTTCATCGCCATGGTTCGAGAGCTTGAGGTAATTGGCTTTGCCTATGTGGCTCCATGGCGAGCGAAGGCCGGATACCTCAAGATTGTGGAAAACCAGATCTACCTGTTGCCCTCAGCAACTGGAAAGAAGCTTGGTGGCAGGTTGCTGTCGGCACTTATTGATGCCTGCCTTGAAGCCGGAGTGAAGGAGATTATTGCCGTTATCGCGGATCGGGGAGCGGGAGCATCAATAGCTCTTCACAAAAGGCACGATTTCAAGGAAAAGGGACATCTTGCTAATGTCGCCACCCGGTTTGGAAAACCAATCGGCAGTTACCTGTATTCGCTACAACTCAGCTCGCGCGAGCGACCCTGACATCCCGGACCGAGTTTTTCAGAGTCTGCAGTGAGTTTTTCGAAATCCCCTCGGTGGTAATAACAATGTCGGCGGATTCGAAGTTTGCAAAAGAGGTGAAGCCCCTGATTCCCCACTTCGTGTTGTCCGCCAAGACCACGAACTTTGCTGCCCTTCGGATGACCTCTCTGTTGGTTTCAGCTTCAACCAGGTTCGGCGAGCTAAATCCAAATTCAGAGTCCATGCCATGAGTACCCATGAAGACGTAATCCAGGTTAAACCTGGAGAAAACTTCGGAGGCAATGTTGCCAACCAGGGAATCCGTTGGAGTCCTAACCCCGCCGGTCAGCACAACCGTCTGATCCGCCCTTGGATTCTGGGCAAACAGGTCACTGATCGGAACCGAGTTGGTCACGATTGTGAGCGAGGGGACCTCACGCAGCCGCTTGGCAAGGGCAT
This sequence comes from Aquiluna sp., assembly GCA_018402615.1. Next base: position 76,468 of record JAGYIH010000001.1, on the reverse strand, counting down.
AGACCGAGCTGCCCCCCATTAGAGCAATGGCTTGTCCTGGACGCACCAGTTCGCTTGCAACCAGTGCCATTGCGTCTTTAGCTGCCTGCTCTTTGAGTGAGTTGAAGGAGAACGGAGGTTCAACGGTTGAAGACAGCGAATTTGCAGTCACGCCGCCGTGGACCTTGTCAACCAAACCCTGGCCAGCAAGATGTTCCACGTCTCGCCTAATGGTCACCTCTGAAACACCCAGAGCAATTGCCAGATCAGCTATCCGCATCGCTCCGGAGAGCGAGACCTCCTCGAGGATTCGAACTTTCCGCTGGGCTGCTAGCAAGTGACCGTCCTTAAATCTTTGTCAAAAGGTTAGACAACTTTTGAGATTTTATTTTGCTATTGGCTAACGGAATGATTACTTTTGTTCGTTTCGTTTCGATTTTCTTCAGAATATTGCCTAGATTCATGCACACCCAAACATTTTGGGGCTTTTAGCTTGACTAAAAGGGATCGAATTTTAGGTTTTTTGCCTAGAACTTGGACCGGAAAATTGAAATAGCAACTGAGTCAAACTGGGCGGAGTTTTTGCTTCGCCCAGTTTTCAGGTGCAGACTAGAACCAACGAGCCATAGAGGTCTGAAATAAATTGGTAAATCCAGAGCTAGTACATATTTCACAGGCTGGCGTCTCTTTGGTTTTGGGTTTGTCCCGCGGAGCTGTTGAGGTTATCCACTGGGGTGAAAAAATTGCCGCTGGAGAAAACCTAGAGGAATTATTTCGGGCCGGCATTGAGCCCAGCTCCCACGCTGAACTGGATGCCCCGCACGTCGAGGGTTTATTTCGTGAGGCAGCCAGGGGAGTGATTTCTCGCCCGGCGCTACTGGGTCATCGAGCCGGTAAAGATTTCTCGCAGCTATTCCAAATTCAGAGCGTGGAAGCCACTTCCGATTCAGTGCTGTTTCTGTTGCGCGACGAGGTTGCATTGCTTGAGGTGAGCCTGAAGTTTTCTTTTGTGGGCCACGGGGTATTGGTGGCAAGTATCGAGGTTGAAAACCACGGTGAGGATTTCAATCTTGAAGAACTCAGTGTCTACTTACCGCTGCCAGACCGGGCCAAAGAGTCTATGGACTTTGCCGGTCGCTGGGTAAAGGAGCGTCAGCCGCATCGCAGGGAGATTCAGCCTGGCATCTTTAGCCGTGAGGTGAGAGAGGGTCGCTCCTCACACGACTACACGATTTTGCAGTTGGCGATGACCAAGGGAGCGGATTTTGGGTCGGGTGAGGTTTGGTCACTTGGTCTTATGTTCTCGGGTAATTCTCGTCACACGATTGAAAAGCTTCAGGGCGGAAGGCAATTCATTGGCGCCGCCGAGCTTCTGCTGCCAGGCGAAATGGTGCTCAAAAAGGGAGAGCGCTACGCCACCCCAGGCGTGGCAGCAATCTACTCAAACTCCGGCATCGATGGGGTAAGCGCGGCCAGCTACGGTTGGTTACGCTCTCGCGGCGATCACCCAAGCAAGGTTCGACCCAGGCCTCTGACCCTGAATGTTTGGGAAGCGGTTTATTTTGACCACAACTTGGCAAAGCTTTCAGAGCTTGCAGAAACTGCGCAGTCAATCGGTGTCGAGCGATTTGTGCTTGATGATGGTTGGTTTGGTTCTCGAAGGGATGACACCAAGGGACTGGGCGACTGGGTGATCTCTTCTGATGTTTGGCCCGAGGGTTTAGGTCCTTTGATTGACAAGGTGAAATCCTGCGGCATGGAGTTTGGTCTTTGGTTTGAAGGTGAGATGGTGAATCCCGACTCAGATTTGTATCGCGCTCATCCGGATTGGGCCTTGGGTGCTTCAGGTCGAGTGCCACCGGTTGGTCGCAACCAACTGGTTTTGGACCTTACAAACCCCGATTGCTATGAGCACATCCTGAGCCACACCGATGCCGTGTTGTCGGCCTATGACATTGCCTACATCAAGTGGGATCACAATAAGTATTGGTTGGCAGGCTGGCTCTGGGAGTGGCCGCGGTTCTAGCAGACCGGGCAATCTACCGACTGTTCTAGGCTAAAGACGTCTGCAGGTCTAGGGTGAGTCCTGCGCATCGGTGGCGGGCGAATTGACCTGGGATGGCAATGATTGCTGATCCCGATTCTGGACCTCCGACTGCAATGACACGCTCTCGAGCGTCAGTACGATCAGCGCTACACCCAAATAGCGATTCCTCCGGATGCTTGGCAGTCCTCTTGGTCCCACCAAGTCACACACCACCGGCAGAACTCACGACTTTCCTTTAGAGTGATAACCGCACTGTTTGGTCACGCCGGACTGGGTGGGACATCACGACCTGCACCCCCCGAAGAGCTTGCACACCTAAAGTCTTGGAGCAGTTACTACAAGCAAGCGCGAGCTAATGCACACCAGTAATCCCGGTTCCCGGGTTGACAGCAGGGATGGTACTTCCTTCAGGTGTTGTTTCGCAAGACAAGAAAACCCTTTCTCTTTTTCCTATGCGACCTTGCAGGCCATGCCGGGCTCATGAGCAGAGCTGGTGTTTCCCGGGCTCCAGGAGAGAACAGCGGTATCTGGTCATCACATACCCCAACGGAGAACAAGTTTATTCAGCACCCAGGTCACAGCTTGGCTAGATGGCATCAAGCTCTCGGGCAGTGCTCTTAGAACTGTTGGACTCAGAGCACCAAATATAGACCCAGAAAATGCACTGCTAATTGAGATCGAGGCAATCTGATGTTGAACCTAGAGGAAAACTGCACTTCGGTGGCGACTACAGCCCTGAGCAATGGCCCAAAGGGGTCTGGGCCGAGGACATCAGGCTGATGCAAAAGGCCGGGGTCAATTTGGTTTCGCTTGGTATTTTCTCTGGGCAAAGCTAGAACCCAAGGATGGCCAATACGACTTCTCTTGGCTGGACGAAATCATGGGCATGCTGCACGGTGGCATCAGTATTGATGGCAGCCTACCACCGCATCGCCACCGGCCAGCTTTCACACACTCACCCGGAAATGTTGCCAATCGGCCACGGCGTGACCAAGAACTTTGGTGGCCGTCAGGCACTCTGCTCGGCAAGCCCGGTTACCGAAAAAGGCAGCGGCGCTGGACGGGGAAGCTCGCAGGTATATGCCAACACCCCGGCGTTGTGATGTGGCGTCAGCAGCAGGTACGTATCACAGCCCGCTCTGCTACTGCGGTTCTCGGGGGCTTTCGTTGAGTTTCTAAAAACCGTGCATTGTCAACGGATGATCTAAGCGCCTCCTGGGGAGCTGACTTTTGGTCGCAGCGCTGCCACAACTGGGAAGAGATTCAGGTTCCCAAGATCACCGCTGATGGCACCCACCCAAACCCCGGCTGCCAGCTGGACTTTAGGCGTTTTCATCTGACAACATCTTGGGCTTTACAAGATGGGCGCGACATCATCAAAAGTACGACAGTGTGAACCCGGTCACCACGAATTTCATGTCCCATGAATTCACTTCAGTCGGTCGATTACTTCTGGGCTAAAGTCGACTTTGTTTCCACCGATCACACTACCTGGCGCAACGATGTTCTAAACCACATTGACGTGGCTCAAATGGCTGACCTCACGAGGAGGCTTTGCGCGGTGGGAAACCAGTGGTTACTCATGGAGCACAGCTCTTCTGCAGTGAACTGGCAGCCAAAGAACTGCCAGACTCAGGTCAGGAAAAGCGCAACTCACTGACTTTGTTGCCAGGGGCTCACAAGGATCGATGTATTTCCAATAGCGTCAGAGGTCAGGCTGGTTCTGAGCGTTTCCTCCCGCAATGGTCCCGCACGCGGGTGAAGACCTGCGTCTACCGTGAGGTGGCAGGGCTTGGTGCAATCTTGAAGTCTCACCCGGAGCTTGCAAACCACAAGACCAATCCTGCTCAGATTGCGATGGTCTTTGACTACGAGCGGTACTGGCACTCATGCAGCGAAGAATTTGCCAACCGATGACCTGAACTACCCGGACACCGTTGCCCGGGTGGTATCCTTCGGGCTTTTTGGGAATTGGGCATCCGGGTTGATTTTGTTTCTGCCGATGCGGCCAAGGCACAGCTGAGCGAGTACCCGGTAATTGATGCCAATGGTTCATGCTCAGTGAAGCACAGGAGGCAGCCTTTACCGGCTATGCCCAGGCTGGCCAGACACCCTGGTGGTTGGCTACTTCTCCAACATTGCGGATCGCACCCCTCGGGGTCAAATTGGGGGGCTATGGCGGCAAGCTGGTCAAGGATGTAATCCCGGCGTTTACGTCGGGGAGTTCTACCCATTGCGCGAAGCCAGCATCAAGCTCTCGAACGGCATGGAAGCAAAGCTTTGGGTGAGCTCTCAAGGGCTAATGGCGCATAGAAGTTACCGGCACGAGTGGTGACGCCAAGGGCAGCGTCGCAATTGCCCGGCCTATGATCTTGGATAATCAGCGCCTACTATCAAGGCACCGAACTTCGAGCTTGGCTCATGAAAAGTTCTTCTTGCAGATTGCATCTGGTCTTGGAATCAAGACAGCGGGTAGCAACAGGGTCTGGTGGTGCACCCCGCGGACCTACCGTTTGAATCAGCCACGCTCAAGAACAAGGTTGAAATTACTTAAGAGCTAGGTCAAAGAAACCCCCAGAAATCACTTTCGGGGTTTTATTCGTGCGGGTGAAGGGACTTGAACCCCATGCCTTGCGGCGCCAGAACCTAAATCTGGTGCGTATACCGTTCGCCACACCCGAGAACCCGCCAAGCTTAGCGTTTTTCCCGCCTGTGGAAAACCCAAAGCGTGAATTCAGGTTCTCTGTGATTGTTTTGGGCATGCAGACTCTGGATCAAGTGCTCAAAAAAACCCGCGGGCTAATTCGCCATCAGCAGCTTGACCCGCGCGCGGCAACCGCTATGGCCATAGATCAGGTAGCTGAGGGCGCTCAACAGGTACTAGATGAGCTTGAGCTTGCAGAACTAACGCTTGCGCAACTGCAGGGGTTTGGTCAACTCAAGCCCTTCCTGGACGACCCCGATATCGAAGAGATATGGATAAATCATCCGGACGAGGTTCATGTCTTTGGCAGGCACGGGTACCAGAGGTTTGACCTAAAGCTTTCGGCAGCCGAAATTAGAAGTCTTTGCTATCGGTTGCTGTCGCATTCGAAACGAAGGGTTGATCGACTTACTCCATATGTGGACGCGAGCATGATTGACGGTTCCCGGCTCCACATAGTTATCCCAGAGATCACCAAGGAGCATTGGGCGGTTAACATTCGCAAGTTTCCAAAGGCAAACATCAGCCTGCAAGAACTTTTTGAACTTGGAACCCTCTCCACTAGCCAACTGCTCCGCCTGCGCCACGCGATGCAAGCCGGCGAGAGCATTTTGATTGCGGGCGCGACCCAGGCTGGCAAGACGACCCTGCTCTCTGCCCTGCTTCGGGAGCTTAGGCCGGATCAAAGATTGGTCTCCTGCGAAGACACCTTCGAGATAGCGGTTTCGCACTCGGACTGGGTCGCGATGCAAACCAGGCCCGCAGACCTTGAGGGTAGCCACGAGATTACGCTGCGAGACCTTGTCAGGCAGGCGTTGAGAATGCGGCCCTCAATGCTGGCAATAGGAGAGGTACGAGGTGCAGAGGCACTTGACATGTTGGTCGCACTGAATTCCGGCATTCCTGGTCTTTGCACCATCCACGCCAATAGCGCGAGTGCAGCCTTGCAAAAGCTTTTGACATTGCCATTGCTGGCAGGGGAAAACATCACCGATGGCTTTTTGAGGCCGACCGTTAGAGGTGCTTTCCAATTGGTGGCCTTTTGCCACCGAGACGACAGCGGGAAGCGTGAAGTCAGGGAATTGCTGGAGGTTCGGGATGCGGCTGTTTGATGAGCTATTGCAGGCTTCTGGTTTACATGGTCGGCGAGGACAGATTGTGGTGCTGTTGCTGTTCTTGGTGACGCTGGCATTCTTGCTTACTTTTCTTGCAACCGGCGTGCTTGGCATGGCTCTTTCCATGGCGGTACTTGCGCTTGGGGCCCAGCTTGAAGTCTTGCGTCTAATGGCAGGCTCCAGGCAAAAGGCTTTTGATGCGCTTTGGCCGCAGGTGTTTGATTCCTTCCAAAATGCTGCCGCTTCGAACCTGTCAATACCCGAGCAGCTTTCGTATTTGGCGGAGAGGGGACCACAGCGACTCAGACCGCAGTTCGCTGTCCTTTATCAGCAGCTTGAGGCTGGTGTTGAACTGGGTGACGCACTCGCTGGTTTCAAAAATCGAATCGGCTCCCGTCATGCAGATTCGCTGGCGCTACTCATTGAGATTTCCGCGGAGCTTGGTGGCAGAGGTCTTGGGGATTGGTGGAAAAAGGCCGCGAGCGAGATCAGAAGTGAGCAGGCTCTGATGGGTGAGGTGATGGCAAAGCAGGGTTGGGTTTTGGGCAGTGCAAAAGTGGCACTTATCGCCCCCTGGCTAATTGCATTTGTGCTCCTTCGGCTTGAGCAAAACCGCGAGGCTTACGCTTCCGAACTTGGTGCTCTGGTTTTATTTTTTGGTCTGTTTTTATCTCTGGTTGCCTATGCGCTTGTGAACAAGCTGGGCAAACTTAGAGTCCCGGAGCGAGTTTTCTATGCGGCTGGCTGATCGCATATTGGTTGCTGGCGCACCACTGCAGCCAAGCATGGTTGCAGAACTGCGGAATTGGGTAGCGGGCCTTATCAGGCCGGCGAAAACCAACCTTAGGTTTACAGTCCCAGACGTTGCCGGGGCGCTGGGTTTGCTGCTGGCAGCGGGTCTTCCGGCAAGTGTTGCAATCTCCTGGCTGGCACCGCGCACGCAAGGTGAAATTGGTGAGGTCCTTTCCGCCATTTCTGAAAATGTCGAATTGGGGGCGGACATTATTCGGGAGCTCGGTGAATTAGAGAACTACCAAGATCAGGGCCTGACTGAATTGGCGGAAAAGCTGGTTCTAATGATTGAGCGCGGTGCTGGAATGTCGCAACAGGTCTTTGAACTGGCCGCCAGCCTTCGTCACGCGCTGTATCGCGAGCTGTTGCAAAAAGCTGGGTCAAACGAAACCAAGATGCTGATCCCCACAATCTTTTTGATTCTGCCGGTAACAGTCCTGTTTGCACTTTTTCCATCCCTCGTCGTACTCCAACAAAGCATCTAGAAAGGATGAAAATGAAAAAAACATCAACCCCGAACGCATCATGCTCAATCGATTCGGATAGGGGAGACGTCCCGGGCTGGGTGTTGATCACTCTGATGACCGCGGGTCTTGTTGTTCTGATTTGGGCTTACGCGGGCCCGGCTCTCGAGGGGGTATTCCAACAGGCAATGAACCGAGTGGTTTCTTTCTAATGGAGGGAAACTCGGTAGTTGGGGCCATTCTGAACACAGCTCTGGCAACACTGATTACGTTGAGCGTCATGAGCCTGTCCTTTGCCGCGTATCACACCCTTATGATTCGTGACGCAGCCATAAGTGCGGCCAGCAACGCGGGGAGAGTGAATGCTCCGGAGCAAAACCGATATCTTTTGCGGCTGCTGGATATAAACCTCCCCGATCTTGCGAGCTACGACATTTCACCGATGGGCGTTGAGGGTTTTGTTGGAGTGAGCGTGAAATCTCAGCTGCCTGGATTTGGGTTTATTCAACCTCCCGCGATTTTTATTCAGGCTCTTGCGCCGAGGGAACGTGTCAGCTAGGGGCGACGGCTCCGCGGGCTCTGCCCCAGTCGAGACGGTTGCGCTTATAACGCTGTTGCTTTTGCCGATTGGACCGGGGGTTTTGCTCTATGACCAGATCAGTAATCAGTTGGCGGCAGAATCAATTGCTCGGCACGGAGTGAGGTCAGCAATGCTCGAATCAGAGCGAGGGTCACTTGCCTCACCCACGCGATCACTTCAGGTCTTGGCTAGTTCATGGCAAAAAACACTAACCAGTTATCGTGTTACTCGAACTGGGGAGCTTGTGACTCTCGAGGTCCAAGTCGGAGGGGCGAGGGCTTTGGCCACCCTGGGGATTGAGCCCGTCAGGTGAAACCAAGAGTGAAAGTGCACCGGGATGCCGGAACCATTGCGCCCTTGGTAGCCGGATATCTGGCCCTAATCTTGCTGACGCTATTTGGCTCTGCCGCGGTTGGGGTGACGATGGTTGCCACCAACCGAGTTCAGGGAATCAGTGATGCCACCGTGCTCTTTGCGCATGATCGCTCGGTGACCCGAGGAATCCCAAACCAAAACCAACTCCTGCAGAATGCGGCTAGTTTTTTGGCAATCGCCCCAAGTGCTCAACGCATCAGGGTCTTGAATTACCAGATAACTGCCGAGGGTGCGGTTTCAAATCTCAGGCTTTGCGCCAGGGTTCAAAACCCACTCTGGGCCCTGGGGGAGCTCACCATCTGCAGAAGCGCAAGGGCCGAAAGTTTCATTATTCGCTAGTGCGTTTTCTATCCGGAGCGTAAATCGGCAGATAGCGCCAGAACAGAAATGCCCCGACAAAGTTCAATAGCCCGGTTGCAGCCAAGGCTCCAGCCAAACCAACGGTTGCCGTTAGAACCGAGATCATTGCAGGTGCGAAGGCTACGCCGCCCGAAGTGAGAATTCTGAAGGACGCAAGAAACTCACTCCTGGATCCCTCGGGAGCGAGGTCAGCACCGAGAATCATGTTGATGCCGGCCGATAGCGCATTGGCCAGGGCCGTGACCGCGGCTAGGACCCAGAAACTAAATAGGTCGGTAACTAGAAAAGAAAACAGGTACGCGGTGCCAAGCCCTAGAAGCGTGGGCACTGAGGACCAGAATTTGCCGTAGCGGTCCATGATGATGCCCGAGAGATAAAACAGCGTGAAGTCAATAAATCCGGTGATGCCAAAGATCAGGCTCGCCTCAGCGGGGCCAATTCCCAGTTGGATGGCAAGTAGCGGTAAGCCAATTAGCCTGATGGTGCGCCCTGCCGAAATGATGGCCGAGGCAACGCCCAGGGTCGCAAGCTTTGGGGCCTCGCGCTTGGCCACTGCCCAGATGCCACCTCCCAGACCCGACGGCGGAGTGGAGAGCTTTCCTGCTGGGACACTGAGCACCGAGAGGCCTGCCGCAATAATCATCAGCGTTGCAGCGAGGTAGCCAGATTGAACACCAAACAGTGCGATGAATAAGCCTCCAACCACTGGACCCAGGGCCAGCCCGCCACGAAACATGCCTCCCAGCAGTGACATTGAGCGTGGTCGATGTTCTGGCGGCACTAAGGCGGCCAGCAGTGAGTGCCGAGCGAGCCCGAAAAGCGAATGGGAAATTCCAAAACCCAGTGCGGCAATTAGGAGAACCTGATATCCGAGGTTAAAAAATGCCAAGACTGTTAGGCCAGCTCCCAGAGCTGTGGCAATTAGCATCGCTCGGCGCTCGCCAATCAGGGATGTGATTCGAGCAGCTGGAACTTCAAAGAGCAAGGTTCCAAGCATCAATACGGTTGTGACAAGCGCAGCTTCGGCGAGGCTAAATCCAAAAAGCACCGCGCTAACCGGCAGGATCGGCAAAAGTGCGCCCTCTGCGGCAGAGAACATAAATGAGGGGAGGTAAACCGGTGTGGCAAGGCTTCGTTTCCTAAAATTCCCGGTTGCCATGGACTCTATTATTTACCCGTCTTTATGTTCCGCGAACCAACCAGGGCTGCCGCAAAGATCATTACCGCAGCCAGAGCAAGCAGCGGGCTTAGCGGGATGTTGGTCACCAGCAGTAACAGCGTGGTTGAGATGAGCGGTGTCAAAAAGGCAATCAGGCCAACCCGTTGCGGGTTCCCAGTTTTGAGCGCGTAGTTCCAAAGATAAAAACTTAAACCCAGTGGCCCAAGCCCAAGAGCGAAAAGCAGCGGCCAATCGCTAATCAATATTTGGGTTTCCGGCTCAAAGAAAAGGTGAGCTGCCAGTGCCAGCAAGCCAGAGAAAAAGCCAAAAGTTCCAATAGCTGCGGTCTTAATTGCAAGTGTTTTTGACATCAGCGAATAGGTGGACCAAAAGATTGCGGCAAAAAACGCAAAGACGTAACCAATCGCAAAACCCGAAACCAGCTCGGCACCGGAAAGAATTGCAAGGCCTGCACCAATAAAGCCCACAATTGCAGCGACGACGTGTCTAATTTTCAGGATTGTGCCGCCGATAAACAGTGGAGCCAAAACCACAATCAACAGTGGCCAAAGGTAATTCACCAGGTTGGCCTGAACGCTGGGGGCATTTTGAAGCCCTGCAAATAGTGCTGCGTGATAGCCGAATAGGCCATAAACACCAACCGTCAAAGCCTTTTTGGAGACTTTTAGATCTCTGAGGTTGAACTTGGAAAGCGGCAGTGAAACCAGGGACCCAATCAACAGGCCGATTCCGGTTAGCAAAAATGGTGGGATGTGCCCGAGCGATACCCCCGGTGCGGCTAGCGAACCCCACAGCACCACCGCTTAAGGGCAGCTAAATCGCTTCGCACAGCCCCAAGGCCTAGTTGCGCTGCGTCTACAAAGTTAGGTTCACGGTCAATCAATTTGGGAGATATCACACAATGGTGAACAAACATTGCAAGGCAAATTTTGTATGTACGTTCCGCCCAAAGTTGACTCTAGGATTGTAGCGTCCATGCCCAGGAATCCGGGTAAGACTCCAAGACAAGGAGAAACATGAAGAAATTCCGCCCAGCGGCGCGGTTGCGGGAATTGGCGCTCTGGCTCTGACCCTTTCAGGTTGTGCAGCACCAGAAACTAACCCAACTCAACCGCTTCCGGAACCGCAGTAACGAAGAGGCTCTAAGCTCCGCTATTGACCGTCGGCTGGAGACGACATTGTAGATCACTTCAACGGTTCAGCCGCTGGGGTAACAACGTCGCAAACTCCTAACGGGTACTAACGGATCCAGTTTAGTTACCGACAACAGTCCCTGCTCTGGTGAAGAACGCTGAGTACGGTACTTACGAATTGTTGTTGAAGACCATGACCGTCAAGTACACAATCAACGATGGCGTTGTTTGGTCTGACGGCACCCAGATTGATGGCGCTGACATGCTTTTGGCATGGGTATCGACCTTCGGTTACTACAGGTGAGGACGGTTCCTACGTCTTTGCTACTCACGCAGCGCCAAAGGACAACCTCGCATCAAGCTTCCAACCGTCGATATTAGCCATCACAGCCAGATACGACGTTCAGTATGTTGACTGGGAGCTACGGTTCGGTGTTGGCGTCTCTGCCCTACGGAACCATGTGCTTTCCTACCCAGAAATCACCCCGGTAGCTGCTGCTAAGCAGGCCCTGATCGACGCCGTTGCAAACGGTGACGACGCATGGATGGCTGGCGTTGCTGAGACCTGGAACAACAGCTGCCAATTCCATAAACACCCCAGACCAACCCACTTGTGTACCTATCCTCCGGACCCTTACGTTCTAGGAATTGGTTGAGGAGCAGTACTCCACACGTGATCAACCCTTTACAACTGGGGTCCAAAGCCTTTAAGTACGAACACGCTCACCATCCGTCAGATTGCTGACTCAACCGCTGCTATTCGGGCGGTTGACAGCGATGAGTTCAGATCGCTTCAGGTCAGTAACCGCTGGCATTTTAGCACTGGTCAGGCTCTTCAGAACGCCAGTACTCATCCTCTGAGGAAGCTGCCCTACGGCACATTGACCTCTCGGTCAACAACGGTGGTCACTTTCGACCCGGCTTCCTACGGTGGCAACGCTGAGACCGCACTGAAGGTTCGTCAGGCATTCTTGCTGTCGATCCCACGTAACGAGATCATCGAGGAAGCTAATCAAACCACTGAACCCAACCCGCGACTACGTACCGCCGTTACTGTTCGTCCCTGGTTCCGGGGCTATGACGAGGCAAAAAGCTACTACGCACAGTACCTAGGTACCGACGGGAGAACCGTGCGAAGGCACAGGAGATTCTTGCTGACGCCCGGCATCCTCCCGATCGACGTTGGGTTCTGGTTCCCCCAGGGCAATGTTCGTCGTGGCCAGAGTTGAGCTAATCACCTCTCGGCTGGACGGGTTGGATTCAACATTGTTGACCAGTCCGAGCCAAACTGGAGTTCACGAACAACGTGTACCCAGCGATTAACCCTCACGGCCACAACCATCTTCGCTTGGGCAGCAACTTCGCTTGCTGTTTCTGGTGATGACCAGTACCTAACCCTTACTGGACCCTCAACTGGACCCGGCTACTCAAACGCGGCACTGTCGACGGTCTGGTGAAGAGCTAAACGTTGCTGTGAAGAAGGAAGACCAGCTACGCATCCGTCTCTATATTGAGGCAGAGCTAGCTAAGGATGCTTATAACATCACCATCTTCCAGTTCCCAGTCCTGTATGGTGGGACAAGTCAGTATCAGCGTCCAGCCATCCCTACTAGTTCCTTACTACTTCTGGAACTTCTGGAACTGGACCCCAACCGCGGGCTAATCTAGACGCATAGTTGAAGGGAAGCCATCGAGTAATCAGGTGGCCCCATTTTTTGCCCGTCAGGAGCAATGATGCTTAGTTTTATCGTTCGTAGAGCTGCCGCGGCCTAATGGTGTTACTGGTTGCCTCGTTCATTGTTTACAACCTCACGGCAATCTCCGGAGACCCCCTTCTTGAACTTCGCGGTTCGCACCGGTCCCGACATTCAGTTCCGATTGCCTATCTAACCGACATCCTGGATCTTGATGTCCCCACCCCCAATTCGCTACTTCTACTGGCTCGGGGGCAGCTGGCTGTTTGATTGCAGGCGCAACCTAGGAATATCTGTTTCGCGCGGTGAAATCCCGGTCACAGAGGCGCTTCTCTGGCGCGGTGGCTTCGACAGTGCAGCTAGTTGCGTAGCAACAATTCTTTCAATCATCGTCGGTGTTGCTGTTGGTATGAGCACGGCCCTGAGGGCCGAATTACTCGGGCTATGACTACACCGTGACATTCTTTGCCTTCTTTCTGTTCATCCCATTTTCTGGGTCGCCGATGCTCCTGAAGGAATATGGTGCCATTCAGTTCAACCGTTTCTCGCGGAGCCGGTGGTCTCCTTCTTTCTTTGCCATATTCATCGCCCTGGGTCTCTCGCAGCTGTGGTCACAGGCATAGTGGGTGACGCACTACAGTCTCGCGTGCGTGCCTTTGTTGGCTCGCTGGCGCTCTCAGAGGCTGCTAATCCTGTTCTGAATCTGACGCAGTGGTTGAAGTACCATCTATTGGCACCGTCGGTGTTGTGCTACTGACGCTGCTGGCTGCGGGGTGGTGCTGCTACTCTCAATCGGTTTTGGCATGCGACGCGGTGTGATAATCGTTGCCGGAATGGCAGCGGTGGCGGGTGCGATGTGGCTACCAGGTCAGGTACTTCTTCTTCTATGTTCCCGGGGCACTCGGCATCTTTAGTTGGATCGCCATCATGACCGTGCTGGCGTCGCATTGGGATTGCTGTTTTGGTGGCGATGGTCGCAAGGAGATAGCAGGGCTGCCGGCACTACGGGTTTCCTGGCGGAATCATCATGGTCATCGATGAAGGCTCTGCAGTACTGGGAGCGGTACCTGGGTCTGATTCCAATTCCAAATGGCTTTATTTCAATGGTGGCACCGTCACTCCCGCAATCAAGCGCCAGGATGGCATGTGGCTGGATCTGCTTGATTCCTATGCTCACCTCATCCTTCAACCGCAGCTCTGATGATCATCTCGGTGGCTGGTTACACGCGTTACTGCGCGCATCGCTGCTCGAGGTAATGAACCAGGATTATGTCCGCGGCACGCACCAAGGGCCTAAATGAGCGCACTGTTGTCGTGCGTCACCGCAATGCTGTGCCTGCACCTATCGCAACCATCATCCCGGTAGACATAACGGGTTTGATTGGTGGGGCCGGTTATCTACCGAGCGGGTCTTTGCCTGGGCCAGTATGGGCTCACTCTTTATTCGAGTGTGAATGCGGTCGATGTGTAAGACTTGGTCATGGGCACATCATGGTGGTGGAGGCTTTGATGGCGGTAATCAGCGCGTCATAGCTGACCTGCTTTACTCCGCACTGGACCCAAGAATCAGGATCGGCTAATGGCAAAAAGCGCGATAACAACGAAACTCCAACTCCAATCGCGAGATAACTATCGAGCAGCGTGAGACTGAGGTCTGTCGCGGAACAATCGTCCGCATAGGGCCTTCTTTCTTACAAGGCTGCAGTCATCTCACTCTTTGTTCTTGGTTTTATCACCCTGCTGGCCTTCACGTCCAGTGGGCACAGTGGGGATTTGGTGGTTCTGGAAATCTAATTAACAGTCCCAACAGCACAAACAGACTGGCCACTCGATGGTTACCGCATTTGGGCTGGTGGACCTAACTAGTATGAAAGCTATGACGTTCTAAACCAGGGTGATCGGCCAACCATGGATCTTGCAAACTTCACCATCGGTGAGCACCCCCTTTAGTCAGGACACCCTGGGCAAGGACATCTTTGGGGTTATGGGCATTCAGCAGTCGCTGATTGTTGTTCTAATTGTGGGCATTCTGTCAACCGTTATTGGTGTTGTGGTTGGCTCGCTAGCTGGGTTCTTCAGGGGCGGGCTAGACCCAGCACGATGCGTGCCACCGACGTGGTAATCATCTATTCCGATTTTGGTTGTGGGAGCCGTACTGAGCCGCAATTTTGAACGGCGTGCCAGGTGTCGCTTGCCCTGCTGGAGCACTGGCATGGACTGGCTTAGCGTCTGGTTTCGTGCCGAGTTCCTTTCGCGCTTCGGGAGCGAGTTCGTAGACGCCGCAAGAGTTGCAGGTGCTTCAAACTTCAGAGTTATTTTCAGCACATCATGCACTTAACACCATCAGTGTAATCGTGGTAAACGCCACCCTGTTGATGATGCTTGGCTGCGATTTTGGAGATTGAGACTTCGCTCAAACCCTGGAAAACTTGAATTGTTGCCCCGGACATTTCTCTGGGTCAGATCATCAGTGAATACAGCAAGCGTTCAAGACTCGCTGGCTGTTCTGGTATCGGGTCTGTTCATCGTTGGCAATTGCGCTAACCATCACTTCATTGGTACGATGGCCTAAAGTGCGTTTGACCCACGTCGGCGCAGGTGCCAGAACCGATGGTGCAATCAACGACCTAAAGCTCATGAAACCGCAAGGCAAACTAATGAGAGTCCTTAAGCTTCTAGTTCAGAACAAGGAAGTTCAAAATGAGCAGCACACCAAGACCTTGAGTTGGCCAGGGTACTTGAGTAACAACGACCTTGGATTCTTCCTGAAGCCTCAGCAGAATCTCTTTGCTGCTCCCAGTAGCGTCGAATGGTCGCTGCGGCAGCGCCGGAATCACTACAATCAGATCTCCGGGTCTAACGGTGCCTGCGGGTAGGTGCTCTCGGGCAAATGCTGACCCTGCTCTCGGCTGGCGAGATGCTGGCATGTCGGCCTGGTGCGGTTGCCGACCAGCTGGTTGATGCGCTTACCGCCTTCGGTGAAGAGCGCAAAATTTAACGAGTGTCGATTCTTGCGTCCTCGCATGGGCACCTAAAGGTTCTGAGCACGTTTCTGATGACAACTTCTTGTTCATGACCTCAACCTGAAACCAAAAAGAGCATCAGGTTCCAAAGACTATGGTCAAAACCAGGGGAGCGCTCTGGCCTCCCGAGATGCCATCAGTGGCAGGAGCGCTGGCCAAAGCCAGCACCGCGTAACATGATGGCAATCGAGAAGGTATCTCGAGGACTTAGCAATGAAATCTGCACGCCACAAGTGTTGCAGTAAGCAAGGAGTTTGTGCCTAAATGACCTCTAAACCGATTATTGAAACCAGTGAACTTTCAGTTGGCTTCACCAGATTGACGGTGAGTGGGTAATGGCCGCCTCCGGCATCAGCTTCAGCGTTAGACCGGGCGAGGTGTTGGCAATCGTAGGAGAATCAGGATCCGACGAGTCAACCTCTGCCATGAGTCTTTTAGGTCTGCTGCCGGTAAACAGGACGCGCAACCGGATCAGTGTTGCTCGAGGGCAGCTTAATTGGTGCAGACAAAGACGCCTGAGAGAAGTCCGCGGTAAGAAGATTGCGGCGGTTATCTTCCAGGAACCGATGACCACGCTAAACCCTGTATACGGTTGGCTTCCCAGATCACCGAGGCACTTCAGGTTCATAACCGGGGGCATGACCAAGAGAGCGCAAGCCAAGAAGCGCTCCCTCGAACTATTGGAAATGGTGGAGCTGCGGACCCAGAAAGCCTTTAATTCCTACCCGCACCAACTCTCCGGAGGTCAGAGGCAACGCGCCATGATTGCGCAGTCAATCTCCTGTGATCCGCTACTACTGGTGCGGATGAACCCACGACTGCACTGGACGTCACCGTGCAGGCCAGAGATCCTGGAACTACTTCGAAATCTCAACAGCGCCTAGACCTGGCAATCATCTTGATTTACCCATGACATGGGTGTATTGTAGGTGTCTGACCGCAGTTGTCATGAAAGACTCAGTGTAGTTGTTGAAAATGGCTCCACCGAGCAAATCTTTGAGGCATAAACACGAATACACCAAGGCACTGCTTGCAGCCGTTCCTCACCTCGTTTTAGCCCAGTCAGAGACTCTCAGTTTCTAGCAACTCAGAGCCAGCCCTCGCCTTGAAGGCCTGAATATCGAATACCCGAAGCGCGGCAAAGTGCCCGGCATTCCTGGCCATCAGAACGCAAGCCTGGAGACTCTGCGGGCGAGGTTCTGGGTCCTGAGTGGGCGAGTCAGGATCGGAAAGACAACAATCGGGCGCGCAGTGGTTGGGCTTTGCCGATAAAGTCCGGGCAATTGTTGGTTGCCGGGCAAAAGATAGTTGGGGTTTCAAAAGGAACTGCCCGGTAGAAGAACATCAGGTGTCTTCGGACCCAGGTAGTTCGCTAAACCGCTGGCCGTGGTCAATCCATCAACGGACGCACTTCTTGCAGGCTACAACTCAGAGGAACCGCACCAAGCGTGTGGTGAGCTGTTGGACCTGGTAGAGCTTCAAAGACTTACCCGAAACCGATATCCCCACGAGCTCTCCGGTGGCCAGAGACAGCGTGTGGGTATTGCCGAAACGCTAGCGCTGAGTCCCAAGCTGCTGGTAGCGGATGAGCCAACCAGTGCACTGGATGTCTCGGTGCAGGCAGAGTTCTTGAACTTTGCTGCAACAGATTCAACGGCACTGGGCAGCAATTTGCAGCCCTGTTTATTTCTCACAGCCTCGCCGTTGTTGACCTTTGAGCGACCGGATTGCGGTCATGCAGTTGGTGAGATCGTGGAGCAGGGCCAGAAAGACCAGATCCTGCAATCCCCAGCACGAATACACCAAGAGACTCATTGCCTGTTTCTGTTTCCAGACCCAAAGAAGGGTGCGCTCTGCCAGAGGCCCGAAGGGCATAGCTGTCAGGTTCCAGCGACTTTGTCTCTAGACTTATCAGGCCACCGCTGGCCGAATATGAGCTCAAACAAGACCTAGCAGAGCTAGAGAGCTCGCTCGCAGCCGTTGAGGCGGTGCTAAAGCCCGAAGAAATTAGGTCTCAAATCTCCTCACTAGAGACTGAGGCCAGTGACCCCGAGCTTTGGAACGATCAGTTGAGGGCGCAGCGAGTAACAGGAGCGCTTTCCAGATTGAAGTCTCAGTTGGAGAAGATATTTTCGCTTCGCTCTGAGCTTGATGACCTGGTGGTCTTGCTCGAGCTTGCTGGTCAGGAAGACTCGGCAACGGTGCTGCAGGAGGTGCAGCGGGAACTGAATGGGTTGAAGTCAAAGATTGACTCGCTCGAGGTTGAAACTTTGCTCAGTGGTGAGTTTGACCAGCGCGGTGCGGTAATGACAATTCGTTCCGGTGCCGGTGGTGATGACGCCACAGATTTTGCCGAGATGCTCATGAGAATGTATCTGCGCTATGCCGAGAAACAAGGCTATAAGGCCTCAGTACTGGACGTATCCTATGCCGAGGGAGCGGGCATAAAGTCGGCTACTTTTGAACTTGACACCCCCTTCGCCTTCGGGAATCTATCGGTGGAGTCCGGCACCCACCGGCTGGTTCGGATGAGTCCGTTCAATGCTGCAGGCAAGAGACAAACCTCGTTTGCTGCGGTGGAGGTGGTACCACTGGTTGAAAGCACCGACGTTGTGGAGATCCAAGATGCTGAGATTCGAGTGGATGTATTTCGGAGCTCGGGGCCTGGTGGGCAGTCAGTCAACACCACCGACTCAGCGGTGAGGATTACTCATATCCCGACGGGAATTGTGGTCTCCTGCCAAAACGAAAAGAGCCAACTGCAAAATAAGGCGGCAGCAATGCGGGTGCTGCAGTCAAGGCTTTTAGAGCTTCAGCGTCAGGCCGAGGAGGCCAAGAAAAAGTCAATCGCGGGTGATGTGAAGGCGAGCTGGGGGGAGCAGATGCGCAGCTACGTCATGGCTCCCTACCAAATGGTTAAGGACCTCCGAACCGGTTACGAGGTAAACAATCCGGATGATGTTTTTGATGGCGAGATAGGCGGATTTATCTCCGCTGGAATCCGTTGGCGGAAACAGAGCGCAAGTTAGACACAGCCCAATACTCAAGGGCAAATCAGTATTTGCTACCTAGGCTTTAGCCAACATGATCAAGCTAGAAAACATCTCCAAGACCTATAAGCGATCTCACGGTTTGGCCCTTGACGGAATCTCTTTGGAGGTTCAACGTGGCGAATTCGTGTTCTTGGTTGGAACCTCTGGTTCTGGCAAGTCCTCGCTTTTGCGCCTGATGCTTCGTGAGGAACGCCCTGACTCTGGAGAGGTCCTGGTTTTGGGGGAAAACCTTCAGCGAATGCCGCGCAGTCGGGTTCCAAAATATCGAAGACGCCTCGGGGTGGTCTTTCAGGACTTCAGATTGCTGCCCAGCAAAACCGTCTACCAGAACGTGGCCTTTGCTCTTGAGGTGATTGGAAAGTCAAAGGGCTTCATCGAATCTGCGGTGCCGGATGTTTTAAAACTGGTTGGACTTGATCAGAAAACCGACAGGTACCCGGCAGAACTCTCGGGAGGCGAGCAGCAGCGAGTGGCGGTTGCCAGGGCACTGGTTAATCGACCCGAGGTACTCCTTGCTGATGAGCCAACTGGAAACCTTGACCCCGAGACCAGCCGGGAAATTATGGGGCTACTGGAGAGAATCAACCTCTCGGGAACGACTGTCATCATGGCGACTCACGATCGAACAATCGTTGACTCAATGGGTAAGCGCGTGGTTGAGATCAGCGATGGCAAAATCGTGAGAGATCAGACTCAAGCTCGTTATCGCGAGCTCAACACTGAGCCAAACGCGATTGTTTCAGATGATGCGGGGAAAAACTCGTGAAGTTTGGGCTGGTTTTAGAAGAGATGCTGGCTGGGCTTCGCTCCAACATTGCGATGGCATTTTCGATAGTTTTGGTGACCTTCATCTCGATGACCTTTGTCGGAGTTGCCGCTCTGCTGCAATTGCAAATTAACGAGATGAAAAGTTACTGGTTTGACCGAGCGCAGGTAGTGGTCTATCTCTGCACCGACTACTCCTCTGAAATTGCATGCCCGGCCGGTGCATCGACTCTGGAGCAAAAGGCGGCGGTCACTTCTCAGCTTGAATCTCAAAGTCTGTCACCCTATGTTTCGGAGTTCTATTTTGAATCCCATCAGGCCGCCTATGAGAAATTTGCAACGGAATTTTCAGACTCACCGGCACTGAGCTTCATCTCTCCAGAGCAACTAAACGAGGCGTTTTGGGTGAACCTGGTTGATCCCGAGAGAAGCGATCTAATTGTGGAAAGTTTTTCTGGAACCCCGGGCGTTGAAGAGGTGCGCGATCAACGTGGTTACCTGGATCAAATCTTTGCCTTTCTAAATCTCGGTAGCCTTGCTGCGGCTGCGATAGCGGCGGTAATGCTGCTCAGTGCGACACTTTTGATTGCCACCACCATTCGCCTGAGCGCTTTTTCTCGCCGGAAAGAAATTGGCATCATGAGGCTGGTAGGAGCATCGAATTTCTCAATTCAAATCCCCTTCGTGCTGGAGGGTGTGGTTGCAGCAACTGTTGGCTCAGCCCTGGCCGTGGTCGGAAACATTTACATTGTCGATACCTTGGTGGCTGAGTACATCGCACCGCAGCTGCCGTTCACCAGCTTTGTTGGGGTTGAGCAGGCACTGAGCATCGCCCCCTACATACTGATTAGCGGTGTTATTCTTGCCACTCTCGCCTCAGCAGTTTCGATTAGGCGATATCTCAAGAATTAGGAGCCGATTCCTTGGTTAGGGAGCGTGGTCAGAAGGCGGTTGCAACCAACCGCAAGGCACGATACGACTACCTAATTTTGGACGTGTTCGAGGCCGGGATTGTGCTAACCGGAACCGAGGTGAAGACCCTTCGCGAGGGGCGCGCGTCCCTGGTTGATGGTTTTGCCTCGATCGATGGCGGTGAGGTTTGGCTTGAAAACGTTCACATCCCGGAGTTCTTCCAGGGCTCGTGGACAAATCACTCGACTCGAAGAAAACGCAAGCTTTTGTTGAATCGGGTGGAAATTGATCGCCTCAGCGGAAAAGTCAAGGAGTCTGGCCTGACCCTGGTTCCGCTGTCGCTCTACTTCAAGGACGGCAAGGCCAAGGTGGAAATCGCCCTTGCGAAGGGCAAGAAGGACTACGACAAGCGTCACACGCTGAAGGAGGCTCAGGACAAGCGGGAGGTTGCTAGAGCGGTATCCACCCGCGGCAAGGATTGGTAACCCTTGAAAAATACTGCTGAGTTCACAGCAGCTTGTGAGAGACTCGAAGGGTAACTTTCCCTTAGGCTTACCAGAGAAACAGACCACATTGAGGAGTCCAGCTTTTGTCCGAAAAGCGCGTAAGCATAAAAGTTGGTGACGTCGAGACCGACCTCCAAATCGTCAAGGCCACAGACGGCCCAGACGCTTTTGATGTGTCTAAGCTCATGGCGACCACCGGTATGACCGCGTTCGATCAGGGCTTTGTGAACACATCCTCAACCCAATCCGCAATCACTTTCATCGATGGCGACGCTGGAATTTTGCGTTACCGCGGTTATCCAATCGATCAGCTAGCGGAAAAAAAGAGCTTTTTAGAGGTCGCTCACCTTTTGATCTATGGCGAGCTGCCCGCTAAGACTGAACTTGACAACTTTGATTTGCTGATTCGCCGGCACACTCTGCTGCACGAGGACTTGAAGGACTTTTTCCGAGCCTTCCCGCAGGCAGCCCATCCGATGGCAGTTATCTCCGCAGGAGTTTCAGCACTATCGACTTTCTACCCAGACTCTTTGGACCCCAAGGATGACGACCAGGTCGAGCTTTCCACGATTCGTCTTTTGGCAAAGCTGCCGGTTCTTGCGGCTTACGCTCACAAAACTGCTTTGGGGCAGGCGCTGATGTATCCGGATAACTCGCTGGGCATGGTTGAAAACTTTCTGAGAATGACTTTTGGCACCTACGCTGAGGACTACGTTCAGAACCCCGTAATTACGCAGGCGCTAGACACCCTTTTGTTGCTGCACGCCGACCACGAGCAAAACTGCAGCACTTCGACCGTTCGCCTGGTTGGATCCTCACAGGCAAACCTGTTCGCATCAGTTTCTGCAGGTGTGAATGCCCTGTTCGGACCGCTCCATGGGGGTGCTAACGAAGCCGTTCTTGACATGCTTCAGAGCATCAAAGACTCTGGTGAGACCGTTGAGCGCTACGTCGAACGAGTCAAGAACAAGGAAGACGGTATTCGCCTGATGGGCTTTGGACACCGGGTATACAAGTCTTTTGATCCAAGGGCAAAGATCGTTAAGGCAACTGCGGACAAGGTGCTGGCCGAGCTTGGAGTGAGTGACCCGCTACTTGAGATAGCCAAGGAATTGGAAGAGGCCGCACTGAGGGATGAGTACTTCGTGGAACGCAAGCTCTACCCGAACGTTGATTTTTATACGGGAGTTATTTACAAGGCAATGGGATTCCCTCCAAAGATGTTCACCCCGTTGTTTGCCATCGGACGGTTACCTGGGTGGATAGCTCACTGGCGGGAAATGATGGAAGACCCCGGAACTCGAATCGGCAGACCTCAGCAGGTGTATGTCGGCCCTAGTGAGCGAAGCCTCTAGTCAGAAAATAAAGCCTGGTGTCGCCGTATTCCTTTTGGGAGTGCAGCTCTAATAGGTCTGGAATCTCAGGTGCCGGGGTTTTCGAAGATCTCTCCAAAACAATCACCAGCTCTTCATTTGATGAAAGGCTCTGCAACTGCTCCTCAAGCTTGTCGTTGCCAAGTTCGTATGGCGGATCGATAAACACCAGTGTCGCCCTTGGCCCTTTTTGGCAGAATTTCTCCACTGGCTCTCGAACCACGCGAATTTGGGTCTGGACGCCAGCCTTCAATAGCCCCGCTGATACCAATTTGCTATTTTCCTCGCAGATCTTTGCAGCCTTGGGATTTTTCTCAACCAGCACAACACTTCTGGCACCTCTTGACGCTGCCTCAAGTCCGAGAGCTCCGGTGCCCGCATAGAGATCTAGGGCCTCGGCCCCCTCAATTACCCCCATTGATTCAAGGGTTGAGAACATACTTTCCTTGACCCTGTCCGAGGTAGGCCTGGTTAGCTTTGCGGCTGGCTTGAGCCTGAGTGAGCCGACCACTCCCGAAATTATCCTGGTCACTCGAGTGAGCCTATCTATTGTTCGCGGCGGACTAGTTCATTATTGAAGGCATGCTTAACGACCCGCAATCGCTCTCTAAGGTGCTCGGCGATAAAACCGCCAAGGCAATTGAAAAGCACCTGGGTTTGTCGACCCTGGGGGACTTGCTAGAGCACTACCCGCGAAGATATGCGCAGCGGGGGGAGCTAACAGAGTTCCAATCGCTTCCGGTTGGCGAGCTGGTTAGCGTGGTGGGTGAGGTCCACAGCGTAAAGCTAAGGCGGATGAAGGGTCGTCAGGGCAGCCTGTTGGAAGTCACCCTTTCCGACGGAACCTCAAATTTGACCCTGGCATTTTTCAATCAGGCCTGGCGTCAAGGTGAGCTTAAGCCCGGGGTTCGGGGTCTGTTTTCCGGGAGGGTTGGTGCCTTTTCTGGGAAGCTGCAGTTGGCTCATCCCGATTACGAGTTATTCGAAGAGCTTGATGAAAAGGCGGCTAAGGCCTGGGCAGAACTTCCCATTCCCATCTACAAGGCGGCTGGGACACTCACCACCTGGAAAATCCAGAAGGCTATGTCCATAGCTTTGGATTCACACTCCCTAAAAGAATTGCTGCCGGAAACGCTTTTAAAGGGCGAGAAGAAAATCTCACTTCTCAAGGCAGTGGAACTTGTTCACAGACCCAAGACCAAGTCTCAATACCTGCAGGCGAGAGACTCACTTCGGTTTCACGAGGCCATGGTGCTGCACCTAGAGCTGTTTCACCAAAGAAAAATTCTCGGCCAGTCCGAGTCAGAAAGGCGATTGCCTGGAGAACTGCTTTCGACCTTCGACAAGGCACTGCCGTTCAAACTCACCTCGGGACAGCAGCAGATCTCGGCAGAGATCTTTGCCGACCTTGCATCGGGGACACCGATGCATCGGTTGCTGCAGGGAGAGGTTGGCTCGGGAAAGACCGTGGTAGCACTCAGGACGGTTTTGGCCGTTTCTGAGAGCGGAGGTCAAAGTGCTTTGCTGGCCCCCACCGAAGTTTTGGCTAGCCAGCACTTCCAATCAGTATCCAAGGCGCTCGGCGAAGAACTAACCGGAAGACTTGGCCTGAAATTGCTTACCGGTCAACTTCCAGCTCCCGAGCGCAAAAAGGTGCTTCTCGATTTAGCAAGTGGTAAGTGCCTCTTGGTTATTGGCACCCACGCACTGATTTCTGAGGCTGTTGGATTTTACGATTTGGGCTTGGTGATCATCGACGAACAGCACAGGTTTGGAGTTGGTCAGCGCGAAAAGCTGCGCCTAAAGGCGATAAATTCGCCGCACGTATTGGCAATGACTGCAACCCCGATTCCAAGAACCTTGGCAATTACCGTCTTTGGTGACCTTGATGTTTCAACCCTTATCGAACTGCCCGCTGGGAGAAAGCAGATCAGCACTCACGTGGTTCAGGTGAGCAACCCTGGCTTAGTGGCAAGAGTGTGGCAACGAGTCGCTGAGGAGGTCTCAAAGGGCCACCAAGTCTTTGTGGTCTGTCCCCGGATCGATGGCAAAGTCTCCGAGGCTTCAGATAGCCCGGAGCAAGAGCTTGAATTTCCTGATGCTGCACCACCGGCCAGTGCCGTCGAGGTATTTGCCTCTCTGCAGCAAAACCCAGCCCTGAAACAGTCTCGGATAGGACTGTTGCATGGGCGTCTTGGTAGCGATCAGAAAACCGAGGTTATGGGCATGTTTGAAAGAGCCGAGCTTGATGTCCTGGTTTCAACAACGGTTATTGAGGTCGGTGTGAACGTGCCGAACGCAACAGTGATGGTGGTCTTGGATGCCGATCGCTTTGGAATCTCTCAGCTGCATCAGTTGCGAGGCAGAGTGGGCAGGGGTGAAGCGGCAGGACTCTGCCTGCTGGTTTCTGGCGCAGATGAGAACTCGTTAGCAGCTCAACGCCTAAGCGCGGTTGCCGCAACGACCGATGGCTTTGAACTGAGCGAGGTGGATCTCGAGCTGCGCGGAGAGGGCGACGTGCTGGGACAGCTGCAGTCCGGTGGCAGGTCCTCCCTGAAGATTCTTCGCGTGGTCAGAGACAGCGAACTTATTGGCCGCACCAAGCTTCTCGCTGAAAAGCTTGCTCTTAGTGGGCTAGGTCCCGAATTGTCCGCGCTTATCGAAAAAGAGGATGCGAGAGCGCTCAAGCAAAGCTAACCTTTACAGTTGTGACTCAAATAGCCATCTACCCGGGATCCTTTGATCCAATAACCCTCGGACACCTCTCGGTTCTGAGGAGGGCTTGCGTTGTTTTTGAAAAGGTTCAATTGGTAATCGTTCACAATCCCTCAAAAACTCCGACCTTTGATCTTGAGCAGCGGGTCCGGCTCGCTCAGCAATCGGTCGCGGAACTGAACGGGGTGACAAACATTTCAATTTCAACTTTGGAGAGCGGCCTGCTTGCAGAGCACGCCATCGAGCTCGGGGCAAAAGCCATAATTAAGGGTTTCAGAACCGCGAGTGATGTCGAGTATGAATTGCCAATGGCTCAGGTGAATAGGGATCTATCCGGAATCGAGACGGTATTTTTTGCTGCCGAAGCCGGATTTGGTTTTGTTAGCTCATCCCTGGTGCGTCAGGTGCACTCCCTGGGTGGCGACATCTCCGGGTATGTAACAAAGTCGGTTGCCAGAGCGTTTGAAGCGAAGGCAAAATCTTGAGCTTTGTAGTACCCATTAAAGAGCTTATGAAGCACCCTGGGAACATGCGTGAGCTGGTTGTTGAGGCGAGTCTGGGCGAGGAGATTGGAACGCCGGTCGCCAAGCTACCCAGTGGGCAAAAGTTGCGGATTGATTTGCGCTTGGAGTCGGTTCACGAGGGGATTTTGGCTAGCGCCGAACTTTTCACGGTTGTCGAACTGGTGTGCTCGCGGTGCTTGGATGAAATAAACCTTGATTTCGAGGTGGATTTTCAAGAGCTTTTCGCCTATTCTTCTACCTCGGATGACGAGCTGTTCGTGAAGAACGAACAAATCGACTTGGAGCAGGTCGTCATAGATTCAGTGATTTCGAATCTGCCATTTCAGCCGCTGTGCTCTCCCGATTGTTTGGGGTTGTGCTCTGAGTGCGGAAAGAAGCTGATTGAAGACCCGAATCACGAGCACCAAAAACCCGTTGATTCGCGTTTTGAGGCTCTAAAAGATTTATTAGGCAAGGAAGAGTAAGAAGATGCCAGTACCAAAACGTCGCCAATCGCGTTCAAACACTCGCTCACGTCGTTCGCAGTGGAAGGCCGCGCCTATCACTTTGGTGAAGACCATCGAGAACGGCAAGGTCACCTACAGCCTTCCCCACCGCGCAAAGGTAGTCACTGACTCCGTTGGCACCGAGCTTTTCATGGAATACAAGGGTCGCAAGGTAGCTGACGTCTAAATGTCCCTGGACGAGCTGCTCGAGCGGCTCGGTGCAGAAATTGCGCCAGAGCAACTAGTTCTTGCCCTCACCCACTCTTCCTACGCCTATGAAAACGGCGGGCAAGACAACGAGCGCTTGGAGTTCTTGGGCGACTCCGTACTTGGTTACCTGGTAGCAAACCACGTTTATAAATCACACCCCCACCTAAACGAGGGTGAACTCACAAAACTCAAGAATGCCGTGGTTTCGGCACAAGCTTTGGCAACAGCTGCTCAGAGGCTTGACCTCGGTTCTTTTCTGAGGCTGGGCAAGGGCGAAGAGCAAACCGGCGGCAGAACCAAGATAAATCTCCTGGCCGATGCCTTCGAGGCAGTTCTCGGTGCCGCTTATTTGAGCTCGGGGATGGCTGCCGCAAGTGAAATTGTGACCAGACACGTGCTGCCGCTTTTGGAAAATCCAGATGCCGTTCGAGAGGCTGCTGATCCAAAAACCTCTCTGATCGAGCTTGCGGTCAGGTTGGGCCTGGACCCGATTCGCTACGAAATTTCTGGCGAGGGTCCAGATCACGATCGCACCTACAGCGCAATTTGCTGGGCCGGAGAACTAAAGCTTTCAGTCGGGGTTGGCAGCACCAAGCGGGGCGCCGAGACCAATGCCGCCATTTCAGCACTTCGGGACCTTTCACAACGCTGATGCCGGAGTTGCCGGAGGTCGAGACCGTGCGCGCGGGCCTAGCAAAGCACCTGGTGGGTGCAAGCGTTGAGGACATAAAGGTTTTTGACCCCAGATCTTTGAAGAAGAACTTCTCAGGCCCTGAGGGTTTCGCCAGGGAGCTGATCGGATCCAGATTTCAGGCTGTGGTGCGGCGAGGGAAATTCATGTGGTTACCGCTAAGCGAATCCAGAGCTCTTGTCGGGCATCTTGGAATGAGTGGCCAGATTCTGCTGCGCACCCCCGGTTTTCTCGCAGATGGCCAGACTCGAGTCGTTCTAGATGTAAAAAGTGCGAAATCCGAGAGATTTGAAGTCAGGTTTGTTGACCAGCGACTTTTTGGCGCCTTGGTTATAGACGATTTAGTACCGACAGCAGATGCTCAACCGGCGGGTTACTCACCAGAGGCGGCCGCCACAGCCCTCATTCCGTCGAAGGTCGCCCACATAGCGCGGGATTTGCTGGATCCCTACTTTGATGCGGGTGCCGTGGTCACAAGGATGCGAAAGCGAAACTCCGGTATCAAGCGAGTGTTGCTGGATCAAAATCTTCTTTCGGGCATTGGAAACATTTACGCCGATGAATCACTGTGGCTTGCAAAGCTTCACTTCGAACAACCCGCAAGTTCAATCTCCACTCGCAAACTCGCCGAGCTGGTTGAAATTGCTGGGGGAGTACTTAGGCAGGCGGTGCTGCAGGGCGGCACCTCGTTTGATGAGCAGTATAAAAATGTCAATGGTGAGTCGGGCTACTTTTCCCAATCGCTAAATGCCTATGGGCAAAGCGGGTTGCCATGTGGCCGCTGTGGTGGAGAAATTAGGCGTCAGGCCTGGGCAAATCGCGGATCGCATTTTTGTCCACGATGCCAAAAGCTTCGCAAGGGCTAGCGTTTTAGCTTTGGCCAGAGCGCAATCAGGGTGGCCAGTCCAACAGCTCCATAGGACCACCAAAGCCCTAAATCGTTCCCGGGTATCAGAATGTCGCCGGTCAGATTTTGCCCAATTACAAACAAAATCGCACCGAGAAAAATGGCAAATGTCACACCCGGAAGCTTCTTTTCCTGGCGGTCCCTAATGTTTGCCGCAAGCATTACAACCAGCGCAAGTGAGAAGATCAGTCCAATCGGAACCTCGTTGGCCAGCTTGGTCTGATGCATGACCGTTCCAATAACGGAGCCAAAGACGGCGTAAAGAAGGGCCAAGATGACCCCCAAAGCCGCTAATCGCCTTTTAGACATGCTCTGAACAATAGCGGCTGTGTTTTCAAAGTCGCCGTCCTGGCATGGGCGGGACTTGTTTTTCAATAGGCTTTACGGACAAACAGAAAGGGGTGATGCTTCTTGCATCTAAAGAGCATTACCCTGAAGGGCTTTAAATCTTTTGCCCAAACCACGAATCTAATTTTTGAACCCGGAATAACCTGCGTCGTGGGTCCCAATGGTTCGGGTAAATCCAATATCGTTGACGCCCTGGCCTGGGTTATGGGTGAGCAGGGCGCGAAGACCCTGCGCGGTGGAAAAATGGAAGACGTCATTTTTGCCGGCACCGAAACCAAGGGCCCCCTGGGTAGGGCAGAGGTCCAACTCACAATCGATAATTCCGACGGTGCACTGCCGATTGAGTACGCCGAGGTGGAAATATCCAGAACTCTTTTCCGAAATGGGGCAAGTGAATACGCCATCAACGGCGAGAGTTGCCGGCTGTTGGATTTGCAGGAGCTGCTAAGCGATAGTGGTCTGGGCCGGGAAATGCACGTAATTGTGGGTCAAGGTCAGCTGGATAGCGTTTTGAGAGCTAACCCCGAGGAGCGTCGCGCCTTCATAGAGGAGGCTGCCGGTATCTTAAAATATCGTCGCCGCAAGGAGAAAACCGAGCGCAAACTAGAGGCCATGAGGGCTAACCTGACGCGGCTTCAGGATCTAATTGGAGAGCTTCGAAGAAACCTAAAGCCGCTTGGCAAGCAGGCTGAGGTTGCCAGGCAAGCTCAGGAAATTGGAGCGGTCGCTAGACAGGCCAAGGCGAGACTTTTAGCTCACCAAGCGAAATCGATGCGGGAACAACTAGAACTTAATCAAAAGGGTGAATCCGAAAGAAGGGCGCAGGCCGAAAGGGTCCAGGAGCAACTGCTCGTAGCCAGAAACGCGATACAGGAAATTGAAGGCCAATTGATTTCCGATGAATTAGAGCAGCTCAGGACAAACCTTTTTGCTCTTGAGTCAATTGAGTCCAGGGTCAGAAATCTGCAAAATCTGGCTCAGCAGAAACTAGCGCTGCTTGATTCTCCAACCACCAAGTCGTTAGAGCAGGGACTTTCTGAGCTGATAGGTGCTCTTCCCTCAGCAGAGAGCGCAGTCGCTGAAATCACCGCCCAACTGCAAGCAAGGCTGGTTGAGCTTCAGTCTCTTGAGGAGGACCGGGAGAAAAAACTGCACGCACTGAGCGACTTTGAAAAAGACCAAATCAGGGTGAGGTCCGAGATCGAGGCGGCAACTCGAGCTCGGGCGGCGGCGGAGAACGAAGTGAGCGTGCTCCAAAGCCGGCTCTTAGGCCTGCAACAGCAACTGGATGCCCTGGCTCTGTCACTAACTCATAGCCAGCAAAGAGAAATCGAACTTCAAAGGGCAAGGTCCTTACTCCAACCGGAACTTAGAACTAGCGATGATGCACTGAGGTCCTCCTACGATCTTGCTCAGGCCGAAGAGTCGCGTGCGCGGCTCGACCTTGAGGCAGTTCGGGATCAGCTCCACGCTCTTGAGCGTGAACGAGATGCGGTTGCGGCCAAGCACGCAGCCCTTGGTCTTACCCTCGAGCAGTCGGACGGTGTTGCGGATGTTCGCAAGGCCAACCTCAAGGGGCTAAGCGAGATTCTGGCTGAGCAAATCAAGATAGAGGCCGGTTACGAAATAGCAATCGCAGTGGCGCTGGGTCCGCTTGCAGACGCCATGGTGGTTGGAAACATTGACCGGGCCATAGAGGGATTGACCTACCTAAAACAGGAAAAACTAGGCCGGGTTGAGTTTCTTATCTCAAGCGGTAAGTCTCGGAGCGGCTCCTCCGAAACAAAAGCCGGCTTGGTGAGTGCGACTAGCGTGGTCCACGGACCCGAAGAGGTCTTGGCGCAGCTGCACAACATCTTTATCGCTGATTCCCTTGAAAGTGCAGCTGCTGCACTTTCCTCAAAGGAGCTGACCGGAGCAGTTGTGATCACCCTGCAGGGCGACTATCTGAGTGAGCATCTCGTGCGTGGTGGAGGATCGAAGCAGCCCTCAAAGTTGGAATTGATTGCGGAACGAGAGAATGCCAGCAGTCGCTTAGAGGCTCTAGCAAAAAAGATCAAAGTAACCGACTCAAAGCTCTCGGTAGCGAAACAAAAACTCTCTGCCAGCACGGATTTGGTTCGGGTCGCCCTATCCACGTTGCAACAGCACGATGCCGAGCTTGCAGCCCGTGCTGAAAGGGTAGGGCGGGTGATAGCACAGGCGGACGGGGCTGAGTCTGACTCCGCGCGACTAAAGGTTGAGATCGCAAAGTTGGAAACCGAGAAGACCGAGATTGAACTCACTCTGGAAACCGCTAAACTCCAGTTGGTCGAGTTGCCGGTAATCATAGGTGCAGCCGAAAGTGGCAGTTCTCGAATCAAAATTGTTTCCGAACTAGATGCTGCCCGATCCGCAGAGCTTGAGGTCAGAGTTGAAACCGGCACCCTAAAGGAGCGACTTAGTGGTGCAGGTAAGGAACTGGCAACCTTGCGAGGTCGGATCCAGGATGCCGAGCGAGCAATCGAGCAGGAGTCAGAAGCAGAGGTTTTGCGTCAGGCTCAACTTTCTCGGACCAGGAGTACTCTCACTCAATTGCCCAGGGTCCTAGAGGTGGCAGAGAACAGTGCAAATATGGTGAGGCAGCAGCTCAGGCAGTTTGAGGCTGATCGCGGCATCCGCCTTGAAAAGTTGAGTGACTTGCGTATTCAAAGCCAGTCGCTTGAGACCAAAATTGCGGCTTTGAACCAGGATGTTCACGCGGTGGAGCTAAGAAACCACGAGCTGAAATTAACGATCGCAAACCTTTCCGAAAGATCCGAATCTGAGCTCGGACTCGGTCTGGATGAGCTGGTTTCTGAAACCGAGCTGGACTCTCAGAGTTTGACGGAGCTCGAAAAGGAACTGCGAGTCGCCGAGGGAAGGCTTGCTCAACTAGGTGCTTTCAACCCACTAGCCCTAGAGGAATTTTCAGCTTTGGAACAGCGCCACAACTACCTGTCGGAACAACTTCAGGACCTAGCTCGCGCCAGGGCTGACCTCGGGGGAATCATTTCCGATTTGGACTCCAAGATGGAACAGATCTTTAGCGCTGCCTTTGAGGACACCAAAAGAGAATTTGAAATAATCTTCCCATTGCTATTCCCCGGCGGCACCGGCTCTCTTTCCCTAACGACACAGGATGACCCCCTGAGCGCCGGGGTTGAGGTTTCGGTTCGTCCCGCGGGAAAGCGGATTGAGAGGATGTCGCTGTTATCTGGTGGTGAGCGATCACTCGCAGCCGTAGCACTGCTGATTGCGATCTTTAAGGCTAGACCCAGCCCGTTCTATGTCCTGGACGAGGTTGAGGCCGCACTGGACGACTCAAACCTCGGAAGGTTGCTAGCGGTGGTTCAGTCGCTCAGGGATTCTTCGCAGCTAATAATTGTCACCCATCAAAAGCGCACCATGGAGATTGCAGATGCGCTCTACGGGGTATCCATGCGAAGTGATGGCATTACTCAGGTGGTTGGTCAAAAACTTGAAAAGGTTGGCTGATGTTTAAATTCTTAAGGCGCCTCAGAGGAGAAAAACCAAATCCGGAAAAGACCCCTGAACCCGAAGCGGTTGCGATTGAAGAACCACCTCAGGTCGTGCAGCTCAGTGAGCCAGTTGAACTTATACCTGTAGCGATGCCGCCAGAGGCAGCGCCACCAGAGGCAGTGCCACCAGAGGCAGTGCCACAAGAGCCTGAAGTGATTGAGGTAGAACTCCCCAGACGCAATCTCGGCGAAGGAATTAGGTCTTTGTTCAGCGAGGATTTCGATCTCGAGCAGCTTGAGGAAATTTTATTGCGAGCCGATTTTGGACTTGATGCGGCCGAGGAGATAACCAGTGATCTTAGGGTCGCAGCAACCAAGTCGGGATCATCAACTGACGCCGAACTTCGCCTGCTGCTAAAGGACTTGCTGGTTGCCAAGCTCACCAGGTCAGATGCCGCGCTCAATCTAAGCTCTGGGAAACTCCCCTACGTGTTTTTAGTTGTTGGCGTCAATGGGTCGGGAAAGACCACGACGATTGGAAAGCTGTCTCGCTGGCTTAGAGATGGCGATTGGAGCGTGGTGCTGGGGGCAGCCGACACCTTTAGAGCTGCCGCGGTTGATCAACTCGCCACCTGGGCTGAGCGCTCCGAAGCGAAGTTGGTTAGGCCAGAGCGGGAAGGTCAAGACCCAGCTGCCGTCGCATACCAGACGGTTGAAAGAGCGATTCGGGAGGATGCCGATATTGCAATCATCGACACTGCCGGAAGACTTCAAAACAAAAAAGATTTGATGGACGAATTGTCAAAGATTCGTCGGGCTGTTGAAAAGCAAGCAGCGATTACCGAGGTGCTGCTGGTTATCGACGCCACCACCGGCCAGAACGCAATTAGTCAGGCGAAAGCGTTCACCGAGGTGGCGAATGTGACGGGAATTGTTCTCACCAAGCTGGACGGCACCGCAAAGGGCGGCATTCTCTATTCGCTTCAGCAGCAATTAGATATCCCGGTGAAGCTTGTGGGAGTGGGAGAGCAGGTCACAGACTTCGCTTTTTTCTCTCCTGAGGAATTTGCCAAGGGCTTAGTCGCTTATCGGAAGTAAAGCGGATTTAGACCGAACCTGTGTGCTTTTGGCTGGGGTTGGTTTTTCGTCAGATTAGACTTAGCACCTGAATTAGGAGTTTTGATTGACCTACATAATCGCCCTTCCATGCGTTGACGTAAAAGACAAGGCCTGCATTGACGAGTGCCCTGTGGACTGCATCTACGAGGGTGACCGGATGCTCTACATTCACCCCGATGAGTGCGTTGACTGCGGTGCTTGCGAACCGGTGTGCCCGGTTGAGGCGATTTACTACGAGGATGACGTTCCTGGGGAGTGGAGCGATTACTACAAGGTAAACGTTGATTTCTTCGACGAGGTGGGGTCTCCTGGAGGAGCGGCCAAGGTTGGACCAATTCCTGGCGACCACCCGATTGTGGCTGCGCTTGCCCCACAAGCCCAATAGGCTTTCGCACCTAAACCACAGGAGTCAAGATGTTTGGAAATCTCACTGAGAGACTCTCAGACACCTTCAAAAATCTCAGAGGTCGCGGCAGGCTAAGCGCTGCCGACATTGACGCCACGCTAAGAGACATCCGCCGCGCTTTGTTGGAGGCGGATGTTGCCCTGGAAGTGGTGAAAGAGTTCACGGGCAAGGTCCGTGAGCGTTCCCTGGGGGATGAGGTTTCTAAGGCCTTAAACCCGGCCCAGCAGGTGGTTCAGATTGTGAATGAAGAGCTGACCGCAATTTTGGGAGGCGAGGCCAGAAGGCTTTCTTTTTCTAAAACACCACCAACGGTAATAATGCTCGCTGGACTCCAGGGTTCCGGTAAGACAACGCTTGCGGGGAAGTTAGCCAGGTGGCTCAAGGAACAAAATCACACCGTCTTGCTGGTGGCTGCAGATCTGCAGCGGCCCAACGCCGTCAATCAGCTCCAGGTGCTTGGAGAGCGGGTTGGCGTGACTGTTTTCGCTCCCGAGCCAGGCAACGGAGTGGGCAGTCCGGTAAAGGTTGCCAAGGATGCA
Organism: Aquiluna sp.; assembly: GCA_018402615.1. The sequence goes on along the minus strand of JAGYIH010000001.1, from coordinate 42,969 downwards.
ATTGCTCACGCCAAGAAGTCACAGTTCTCAGTTGTGATTGTCGACACCGCCGGAAGGCTTGGTGTCGATCAAGAAATGATGCAGCAGGCGAGAGAAATTCGGGATGCGGTTTCACCAGATGAGATCTTGTTCGTGGTGGATTCGATGCTGGGTCAAGACGCCGTGAATGTCGCACAGGCTTTCAATGACGGGGTTGGAGTCTCCGGCATCGTTCTGACAAAGCTTGATGGCGACTCCCGCGGAGGCGCAGCGCTTTCGGTCGCAACCATTACCAAGGCTCCGATTCTGTTTAGTTCCACCGGTGAGGGACTGGAAGCCTTTGAGCCTTTTTATCCGGACCGCATGGCCAGTCGCATATTGGACATGGGCGATGTCATCAGCCTTATTGAGCAGGCCCAGAAAAGCTTCGACGAGGAAGAGTCCAAAAAGCTTGCGGAGAAAATCGCAACCGAGTCCTTCACTCTTCAGGATTTTCTCGAGCAAATGCAGCAGCTGCGCAAAATGGGCAACATGAAAAACATCCTCGGGATGCTCCCGGGTGCAGGCAAGATGAAAAAACAGCTCGAGGACTTTGATGAGGGTGAGATAGCCAGAACCGAGGCAATCATCTTTTCAATGACGCCAATGGAGCGAAACCAGCCAAAGGTCCTAAATGGCTCCAGAAGGCTTCGAATAGCCAAGGGCTCAGGAACCAGTGTCACCGAGGTAAATGCCCTTGTGAACCGCTTTGAGCAGGCCGCAAAGATGATGAAGACGATGTCACGTGGAGGGATGCCGGCAATACCTGGCACAAATCCAGTCCAGATGGGCGGCGCGGTTGGCGGCGGCTACATTGGCGGCAAGAAAAAAGACAAAAAAGCCAAGGGATCCAAAAGTGGCAACCCTGCCAAACGCGCGGCTGAAAATGCTGGACTGGTGCTTGAGAAGCCCTCCGAAAATTCTTCGGGTAGTGCTTTTGGGTTGAATAAGTAGCGGTTTCAGGATTTATCTGGCAGACTTTCCCACGTTCGAACGTCTCGACCCTCTATCTGGACGAAATCGAAAAACCTTGAGAACCCTCCGAGTGTGCCCCCACGCTCACGGTGAGAACTCGCAACTAAAACTCACAGGAGAATTGTGGCTGTAAAGATCCGCCTAAAGCGCATTGGTAAGAAGCGCGACCCGCACTACCGAATTGTTGTTGCCGACTCTCGCACTCACCGCGATGGCAAGGTAATTGAAGAGATTGGTCGCTACGTGCCGACCACAGAGCCCTCCACCATCGTGGTTGACTCAGCACGAGCCCAGTACTGGCTATCAGTTGGCGCTCAGCCAACCGAGCAGGCCGCTGTGATTCTTAAGATCACTGGCGACCTCGCAAACGCCAAGGGTGAAAAGAAGAACACCTTGAAGTCCCCGGTTGCCAAGGAAGCATTCAGCATCGACACCAAGAAGAAGTCAGTTCTTCTTCCAAAGGTCGAAAAGCCAGTGAAAGTTGAAGAGGCACCGGTTGCGGCGGCTCCACAGGAAGAAGCTCCAGTTGCAGAGGCTCCAGCAGAGGCTCTAGTAGCCGAAGAGGCAGTTGCAGAGGCTCAGCAGAGGCTCAGCAGAAGCAGTAGCCGAAGAGGCAGTTGCAGAGCCCCAGCAGAAGCAGCCGAAGAGGCAGTTGCAGAGGCCCCAGCAGAAGCAGTAGCCGAAGAGGCAGTTGCAGAGGCCCCAGCAGAAGCCCCAGCAGAGGCCCCAGCAGAAGCAGTAGCCGAAGAGGCAGTTGCAGAGGCTCCAGCAGAGGCTCAGCAGAAGCAGTAGCCGAAGAGGCAGTTGCAGAGGCCCCAGCAGAAGCAGTAGCCGAAGAGGCAGTTGCAGAGGCCCAGCAGAAGAGCCAAAGGCCTAACAAACCATGTTGCAGGCAACCCTTCAGTATCTCGTTCGTGCGATTGTGAACAATCCAGATGATGCCACCGTTGCTGTTCGCAACGCTGGTTCGGGCGAACTGCTGGAGGTGCGTGTGCACCCAGATGACCTTGGTCGAGTCATTGGCAAAAACGGCAGAACTGCCACCGCACTGAGAACAGTTGTGAATGCCCTTGCCGATGGCAAGCGCGTTCGAGTTGACGTGGTGGATACCGATTTCTAGCTCCACCAAGCTCCGGGTGGGCCGTCTGCTAAAGGCGCACGGTCTAAAGGGTGCTATCAAACTTGAGCTTTATACCGATTCCCCGAAGGAGCGCTTCACGAAGGGCGCCGTACTTCAGCTGCAGGTTCCGGAGGAATCTCCGTGGTTTGGAAAGACCGTTACCGTAGCCGAGCTGAAGTGGTACAACACAACTCCGGTTTTGTTTCTAGAGGGCATTTCAGACCGCGAGGGTGCTGAGGGTCTAATCAAGGCGATATTGCTTATTGACCAACCGCTTGACGCCGTTTCCCCAGAGCCCGAGGCCTGGTATGACCACCAGTTGGTTGGCCTAAAGGTAATCCGCGGAGGCAAAGAAATCGGAACCCTGGTCCGGGTTGATCATCTGCCAGCTCAAGACCTCTTGGTCATACAGCTGGAGGGCAGGGAAGTGCTATTGCCATTTGTGAAGGCATTTGTTCCCCAGGTTGATGTCGAGAATGGTTTGATTGAGGTCACACCACCGGGTGGACTATTTGAAGAGTTAGAGGAAGATGATGCGAATTGATGCGATCAGTATCTTTCCCGACTTCTTCAAGGCGCTAGAGCTATCTCTGTTTGGCAAGGCCAGGGACAAGGGCCTGATTGATTTCAGTGCGCATGACCTTAGGTCCTGGACTACCGATAAGCACAAGACGGTTGACGACTCACCCTATGGAGGGGGAGCGGGCATGGTCATGCTTGCGGAACCTTGGGGCAATGCCCTCGATGAGGTAATTCCACCCAATAGCCGACCGGTCGTTATCTTTACCACCCCAGCGGGTGAGCCATTCAGCCAAGCCATGGCCCTGGAATTGTCAACTCAGGAGCACCTGATATTTGCTTGTGGCAGATATGAGGGTATTGACCAGCGGGTTGTTGAATACGCCGGCACGGTTGCCGAGGTTCGTGAGGTATCGATTGGCGACTACGTCCTAAATGGCGGGGAGGTCGCTGCAATCGTGATGATTGAGGCCATCACCAGGCTATTGCCTGGCTTCATGGGCAACTCGGAGAGCATTGTTGAAGAATCTCACTCCGATGGATTGCTGGAATACCCAAGTTATAGCAAGCCTTCAGTATGGAGAGGGCTGGCTGTTCCCGAGGTCTTACTTTCAGGACACCACGCTGAAATAGAAAAATGGCGGGGCGAGCAGCAGGTTATTAGAACCAGGGCTAACAGGCCGGACCTACTCGATTAGCCAATAAATCCGTGGTTTCTGCGTTAATTGGATTGGCCAGGTAATTTCGACTCAGCTATCCAGACGGCTTGCATTACCCGCTTGCCATGACCCCTGAACTGTGGCAGACTTCTGCGGTGCCCAAAGGTCTCTGCCGCAGGGGAGCATGAGCACGAACAAAAACTTTTTAGCTAGCCGTTTTGACCTGCGTGCAAAAGGAAAGAAGAGATCATGCACATTCTCGACGTTGTAGACGCCAAGAACCTAAAGACAGACCTACCTGAGTTTCGCGCAGGTGACACCGTAAAGGTCCACGTAAACATCGTGGAGGGTAACCGCAGCCGTATTCAGGTGTTCCAGGGAATCGTCATCGCTCGTTCTGGCCACGGCATCCGCGAGACGTTCATTGTCCGAAAGGTCTCCTTCCAGGTTGGCGTAGAGCGAACTTTCCCACTTCACTCCCCAGTGATAGACAAGATCGAACTTGTTTCCAGGGGCGATGTGCGACGTGCAAAGCTTTACTACCTTCGTTCACTTCGCGGTAAGGCCGCAAAGATTCGCGAGAAGCGCGACAACGAATAACCCTTCGCCAAACTAGACTGATACCCATGTCTGAGGCCGGCGAGTTAAGACCTCGAAGCAATTCCCCCATTTCGAGGCTCTCTCGCGGCCTGAAGCGATTTCGAAGGAATCCGCTAGCCTCTTTTCTGATCGATTTAGTGATCATTGTTGGTGCCGCGCTAATTCTCTCCGTCGTCATCAAGGCTTTTCTGATTCGAAGCTTTTACATCCCCTCTGGCTCAATGCTTGACACCCTCCAGATAAATGATCGAATAATCGTCAACGTCTTGGTTCCGGACTCAATAGGTGTTGAGCGTGGCGACATTATCGTGTTCAAGGACCCGGGTGGCTGGTTGGGGGCGGTTCCCACCTCCGAAAAGCCGGTCTTAGAGGAACTCAGCGACTTTGTTCTTGGAACCTTTGGTATCACAGCTCCGGACTCGGCAGAGCACCTGGTAAAGCGAGTGATTGGCTTGCCCGGAGATGTCGTCACCTGCTGCGATGATGATGGCCGGATTATGGTCAATGGCGTTGGGATCGATGAGGTCTACCTAAAGCCGGGCGTGAATCCATCAGAGATTGAGTTCAGTGTTGAGGTTCCCGAGGGCCAGTACTGGGTAATGGGTGATAACAGGCCAAATTCAACGGACTCGAGGTATCACCAGGATCTGCCAACAAAGGGTTTTGTTCCGAAGAGCATCGTCGTTGGTAGGGCTCTGGTAATTTCTTGGCCCGTCGATAACTGGACCTTCTTGGATAACTATCCAGAGGTTTTTGGTGGCGTACCCAAGCCTTGATCTTGAGCGCGAGCTGCTCGAGAAACACGATGTCGTAATTGGTATCGACGAGGTTGGCAGGGGAGCGCTCGCGGGGCCGGTGGCCTCGGGCGCTTTTTTCCTGACGGCAGATATGTTGTCCGGTATGCCCGCTTCGCTTCGTGATTCCAAATTGATTCCGGAGGCCAAGCGCTCGGTATTGGCCCAGGAGGTGGCCAACTGGGGCGAGGCCAGGGTGGGAATTACGCAGGCTGAGGTGGTCGACCAAAAGGGCATAATGCCTGCCCTAAGGCTTGCGGTGAGTCAAACCCTGAATGACATTGGCTTTGCAAATCCGGTGATTTTGTTGGACGGTTCGCAAAATTTTCTATCTGAAGTGGGAATCCCGGTGGTGTTGCGCACTAAGGCGGATCGCGACTGCGGCAGTGTCGCGGCAGCAGCCATTTCTGCCAAGGTTGCAAGAGATCGCCTGATGGTTGAGCTTGCGAAGATCTACCCAGGATTTGGCTGGGAGGAAAACAAGGGCTACGCAAGCGAGAAGCACATAGCCGCAATACGCGAGCTGGGTCCGGTTTCGGAACATCGAAAGAGTTGGCTAACAAAAATCCTTCCAGAGGATCTTTTGCTTTTTTGAGGTTTAGACTTCAGAGCACATGGACGAGAACGAGTTTGAAGACTACGACAGAGATCAAGAGCTAGCTCTCTATCGCGAATACCGCGATGTCGTAAAGATGTTTCGCTACGTCATAGAGACCGAGCGCCGCTTTTACCTGGCTAATGAGGTCGAGCTCAAGCGCATAGATACGGCCACTGATTTTTACTTTGAACTAGAGATGCAAGATGTTTGGGTTTGGGACATCTACCGCACCGATAGGTTTGTGAAGCAGGTCAAAGTGATGACCTTCAAGGATGTAAACGTCGAGGAGATCGGCAACCAGGAAATTGAGATTCCCGAAGAGTTGGCGGTTGGGGATCAGCCCTAGTTATCCACAGATGTAGGTTTACCGCCCAATAATTTGGTCTAATTTGCGACTATCGCCTCTCAAGGAGGCGATCATGCAGATCAGCGAGCAGCAAAAACTAGTAATTCGTTATTCCATGCTTTCGGAGCCGGGGGATTCTCTCGGGCATTTAATCTTTGAAAACTTTGGTCCCGAGATAGCACTTCGAATCTTTCACCCCACAACTCGCAAACACGTGGCCGAATACCTCAATACCTTTTATCCCGAACAGCTCGGCAACCTGCCTGCACTGATTGAGCGTTTTGAGCTACGTCAAAAAGATATTGACCTGCAGGCAACCATCGAAAGAGCAATCCGCTGGGGCGCCAAGCCCGTCTTCTTTGACCAGCTACCAAATCTTTCGGCGAAATTTATGGATCTTGGCCACCATGCACCATATCTCGTTGTGGGTATTGCACAGCTGCGCATTAGAACGCGTTTGTTGGGGTGGTGGGAACCCGAGAGCCATCGGCCCAAGGCTAAACAACACCTCAAAACTGTGTGCGGCTACTGAACCGCCGGTGGTCTCTGGCGGTGCAAAGGGCATAGATGCTGCAGCCCATCGAGCCGCTCTGGATTACGGGCTGCCCACGGTTGCCTTTATGGCCGGCGGCATCGATCGTGCCTACCCGCTTGACAACTGGTCGTTGTTTCACGAAATGGTTCGGGCGGGAGGAGCCCTGGTTTCGGAACTTGCACCCGGCACCTCACCAACCAGATTTAGATTTCTCCAGCGCAACCGACTGATTGCGGCGGCTGCAAGCGAACTATTTGTGGTTCAGGCTGCATACCGCTCAGGTTCGAGAAATACCGCCAACTCAGCTCGAATGCTGGGGCGAGAGGTGTTCGCGGTCCCGGGTGCCTGGTCTGATAAGGCTTCGCAGGGTTCAAACGCGATGATTCAGGAGGGTCTTGCCAAGCCCTACCAGTTGGGTCGCAGCGTGAATCTTGAGCCGACGACGGTGCGAAAAAGAGTGCTGGACGCCATGCGGGAAGGAAAGAGGGGCGTCGAGGAAATTGCTAGCGAATCAGGGCTGCGAATTGACGAGGTGATAGCTGAACTCAGAGGACTTGAACTTGACGGCCAGAACTCAAAACCCGAGGTGGGTTTGCAAGCTAGGTAGTGCGCGCCATCCGTTTTTTTGATCTGGAGATTATTGTTCAGGGTATGGATCTAGCGCGGGAACTGTCATCGTTCGGTCGCTGGCTTGCTGCGCGCGGAACCAGCGAGAATACTCAAAAGGCCTACGTCAGGGATGTGGCCGACTTTTTAGATTTTCAAAAAACAGGCAAGACCGAACTTGATCTAGAGGCACTGCGCAACTGGCTTTATAAGCAGGCCGAGGCGGGTTCTTCAAAGAGCACGCTTGCTCGCAAGACCTCATCGATTCGTGCCTTCACCGGCTGGCTCTTTGAGCGGGAGTTAATAGACGAAGATCCCGGGCTGAAACTAAAAACACCAAAGCTAGATCGAACATTGCCCAAGGTTGCTTCGGAAAGCTCGCTCGATGGACTTCTAGCAGATTTAGAGAAGGCGGCTTTGGAGGGTGGGGCCGTGGAGCTGATGCGCTGGTGTGCGTTCGAGCTCCTCTATTCGACGGGCATGCGAGTAAGTGAGCTAGCTTCGTTGAGGGTGTCGGACATTGATTTTTCGAGAAGACTGCTGCGAGTTTTGGGTAAGGGAAATAAGGAGCGGATGCTGCCCTATGGGCAATCTGCGCAGGTAGCAATTGAAGCCTGGATCACCAAGGGGAGACCAACCATCGATTTGGGTCTGAGCGATTCGCTGTTGATTTCAACCAGGGGTAAAAAGGTTGGGGTTCGACAGCTGTACTCACTGGTTGCAAATGAACTTGCAAAAACGCCAACCGGCAGCGCTGGTCCTCACACCTTGCGGCACTCTGCGGCAACGCATCTACTGGATCACGGAGCTGATCTTCGAGCCGTTCAAGAGATTCTGGGGCACGCATCCTTGGGTACCACCCAGATCTACACTCACGTCTCTGTTGAGCGCCTACGAGCCTCTTTTGAGCAGGCCCACCCCAGGGCCTAACCGACGAGCCTGGGTGGGCTGAGGAGCCCATAAAAAAGAAGTGGGTTCAGATAGCCGTGCTCGTTGCGCATTGAAAAGTGCAGGCAATATTCGCAGTGTGCCTCGTAGTTCTCATCTCCATCGCAGTAAAAGCCAATTGTTTGATCTTTTGAAACGATTTCCCCCTGCCCAAGAATCCCACATAGCGGCTCAAAACTGGCCTTCAGGCCAGTATTTGAAACTACGGTGACGACGTTGCGGTTCACCACCCTCCCGCTAAAGAAAACCTCGCCCTCAAAGGGCGAAACAATTGGGCTCAAGGGGTCAATGGCAAGGTCAATGCCGCGGTGGCCGGACCCCATTTTCCAGAGCGGAGCGACAAAGTGATCTTGAATGCTCGCGGATGTGAATGGCACCGGCTTGGCAATGATTTCAGGTGCCGGTACCTGATAGCTAAATAAAAGCACGAGTACTGCGAGTAATTTCATCATTGAACCAGTCTTTAGCTGGGTGAAAAATCGTTTTGGAGTGCAAAAAAACTAGTGGATAACCCGCCCTTTGGCTGGTATGCTCAAACCACGGTCTGAGCAGGTCTCAGGCCGAATTCGCGTGTTCCAACAAACTCGTAAACGTCAGTCCCAGCTTCGGTTGGGTGTTTAGGAGTGGAATGCCAGGGGTTATGCAAACCGCATGACCAAATAACTGATCGGGTGCTGCTGCGCCCAAAGGAGAGCCATCTTGGCCACTATTACCATGCGTCAGCTACTGGACGCGGGTGTCCACTTCGGTCACCAGACCCGCAGGTGGAACCCAAAGATGAAGCGATTCATCCTTACCGACCGCTCCGGCATCTACATCATTGACCTGCAGCAGTCGGTTGCATTCATAGACCAGGCCTACAACTTTGTTCGCGACATCGTCGCCAACGGTGGGTCAATCATGTTTGTTGGCACCAAGAAACAGGCCCAGGAAGTTGTCTCCACCGAGGCGCTTCGTGTTGGCCAGCCGTTCATCAACCAGCGTTGGTTGGGTGGCCTTCTGACCAACTTCAACACCGTTAACAAGCGAATCCAGCGCATGAAGGACCTGGAGGCCATGGATCTCAATGACGCCTCTAAGTCCAGCTTCACCAAGAAGGAACTTCTAATGTTCCGTCGCGAGCGCGACAAGCTGGAGAAGTCGCTGGGTGGTATTCGAAACATGACCAAGACTCCAAGTGCACTTTGGGTGGTAGACACCAATAAGGAGCACCTGGCCATTACCGAAGCCAAGAAGCTCGGTATTCCAGTAATCGCAATTTTGGACACCAACTGTGACCCAGATGATGTCACCATCGGTATTCCAGGCAACGACGATGCCATTCGCTCTATCGAGCTTTTGACCAAGGTCATCGCCGATGCAGCCGCAGACGGCCTAATCGCTCGTCACTCGAGTAATGAAGCAGAGGCTGAGCCACTTGCTGAGTGGGAGCGCGAGCTTCTGGAGCAGGGCAGCGCCGCACCAGCTGCGGATACTGTCATTGTCGAGCCTTCGGTTGACGCTCCAGTCGAGACGCCAGTCGAGGCACCCGTCAAGGCTAAAGTGAAGGCTCCGGTTGAGGGTCCAGCAAAGACTAAAGTCAAGGCTTTAGTCAAAGAGCCAGCCCCAGTTGCCGAAGAGCCAGCAGCAGTTGCCGAAGAGCCAGCCCCAGTCGTTGAAGAACCTGCTGCCGAAGTCGCAGCCGAAGAGGTCAAGACCGAAGAGAAGGGTGCCTAAGCATGGCCAACTACACCGCAGCAGACGTAAAGGTACTTCGTGAGAAGTCCGGCGCTGGCATGATGGATTGCAAGGGCGCACTTGATGAGGCCGACGGCGACATCGAAAGGGCATTTGAGGTTTTGCGCCTCAAGGGTCTAAAGGGTGTTTCCAAGCGTGAGGGTCGAACCACTTCAAACGGTTTGGTTGTTGCGCGCGTAACCGCGGGCACAGGAACTCTTATTGAGCTGGCTTGCGAGACTGACTTCGTTGCAAAGGCAGAGAACTTTGTTGCACTGGCCGACAAGGTTGCGGATGCCATTGCAGCGGCAGGCGCAAAGAGTGTTGAGGCTGGACTAGCCGCCAACCTCGGTGGTCAGACCGTAGCGGACGCAATCGTTGACCAGGCCGCAGTAATGGGTGAAAAGGTTGAACTTCGCAAGGTGGAAAGCGTCAGCGCCTCTGGCATTGACTCCTACATGCACCGCACCAGTCGCGACCTCCCTCCTCAGGTTGGGGTTCTATTGGGTTTTGAAGGTTCTGATAAGGACACCGCTCATGACATAGCGGTTCACATCGCAGCATTTAGCCCGAAGTACCTGTCTCGTGATGAGGTTCCAGCAGAGATCGTCGCTAAGGAGCGCGAGATCGCCGAGGAGACCGCACGCAATGAGGGCAAGCCAGAGGCAGCCCTTGCCAAGATTGTTGAAGGTCGCGTAACTGGCTTTTTCAAGGAGACCTGTCTTTTGGACCAGGACTTCGCAAAGGACAACAAGCAATCGGTTGGCAAGGTGGCAGAGGCCGCTGGTCTGAAGTTGACCGGCTTTGTTCGGTTGCGCGTAGGCGTCTAACAACTTACAAAAAAGCTTGGCGGGCTCGGGGTATCCCCGGGCCCGTTTTGCTTTTTCCGCCCTAGGATTGTGAAAGTCCCAACCGTCATCTTTGGAGGTAGAAAGTGGCAGAAAAGCGCAGAGTGCTGCTAAAGATTTCTGGTGAGGCCTTCGGGGGTGGATCGCTGGGTGTGAACCCGGACGTGGTCTCCGAAATAGCCAAGCGAATTGCAAGTGCCTCAAAAGAGGTGGAAATTGCGATAGTCGTTGGTGGCGGCAACTTCTTTAGGGGTGCAGAACTTTCAAATAGGGGCATGGACCGCGGTCGGGCTGACTACATGGGAATGCTCGGAACCGTGATGAATGCCCTGGCGCTGCAGGACTTCATTGAACAGGCAGGCGCCGACGTGCGAGTTCAAACTGCAATTACGATGGCCCAGGTTGCAGAACCCTACTTGCCGCTCAGAGCGATCAGGCACTTGGAAAAGGGCAGAATCGTTATTTTTGGTGCGGGAGCGGGGTTGCCATATTTCTCAACCGATACGGTGGCGGCTCAGCGTGCTTTGGAGATTCATGCTGAAGAGGTATTGGTTGCCAAGAATGGTGTTGACGGGGTTTACTCCGCAGACCCCCACAAGGATCCCAAGGCCATTAAGTTTTCTCGGGTGAGCTACCAGGACGCGCTGGTGCAGGGCCTGAAGGTAGTGGACTCGACGGCCTTCTCGTTGTGCATGGATAACAAGATGCCCATGCGGGTTTTCAGCATGGATGAGATTTCGCAAGCCCTGCTGGGCGAGCAGGTTGGAACTGCGGTAACTCCGTAGTCGATTAGGAGAGAATCAAATGATCAGCGAGATTATGGCCGAGGCCACATCAAAAATGGACAGGGCTGTGGAAGCAACCAAGGAGGACTTTGCCTCGGTTCGCACCGGGCGTGCAAATCCCGCGATGTTTCAAAAGATTATGGTCGATTACTACGGCACCCCCACCCCGCTGGGGCAGCTCTGTGGTATTCAGAACCCCGAGGCTCGTTCGATTCTGATTAACCCCTACGACAAAAGTGCGCTGCAGGCGATTGAAAAGGCTCTGTTGGCAATGCCAAACCTGGGTGCCTCACCAAATAATGACGGCAACGTGATTCGCATCAACCTCCCGGAGCTAACCGAAGACCGGCGCAAGGAGTACGTAAAGCTAACTCGAGACAAGGCTGAGCACGGCAGGGTTTCGGTTCGCAGTATTCGCCGCACCGCCAAGGAGCAACTTGAAGCAGTCAAAAAAGATGGCGATGCTGGTGAAGATGATGTTGAAAGAGCGGAAAAGGAATTGGAAGCTCTGACCAAGAGCCACACCGATCGGATTGACGAGGCTTTGAAGAACAAGGAAGCCGAGCTCCTCGAGGTCTAAGTGGACGCCTCAAAAACCCAAACATTAGGGCCGCGTCTCGCGGTTGGTTTTGGTTTGGGAGGAATTTTCATCCTCTCGCTGGTTCACCCGCTGGCACTCACCGCACTGGTTGCGCTAGCGGGCTTCGTCGCGACCTGGGAGCTCACCCGAGTTATGCGCCAGGCCGGTTGGCACGTTCCTTCCATGGCACGTTTTTTTGCTGCCGCCATAATCTTTTTGACTTACTTTTTTGGACCGACTGGTCAGTGGTTGTCAATGGTTGGAGCACTTGCCCTGATGGTGTTTTGGCGAGTTGGTTACCTTTTGATCACTCGTTCCACTCAGTCTCTGAAACAGACCCTGCGAGACTTTGGTGGGACCGCCTACACACTCGTATATATCCCGCTTTTGCTTAGTTTCGCGGTGCGCCTGATGGAGCGAGATGGTGGAACGGCATGGGTTTTTGGTTTGGTTTTGACCGTTGTAATGATCGATACTTTTGGTTATCTGATCGGTCGATTCTTTGGCAAAACTAAGTTCTCACCGGCAATCAGTCCGAAGAAAACCTGGGAGGGTTTTGCGGCATCAGTCTTTGGTGCACTGCTGGGGGGACAAGTTATTGCAGTGTTAACCGAAACTTCTTGGACCTTTGGATTACTCTTTGGAATAACGATCTTGATTAGCTCCGTTGTTGGGGATCTCTCGGAATCTCTAATTAAGCGTGATTTGAACGTTAAGGACATGGGGGATGTCTTACCTGGCCACGGAGGAGTTTTGGACCGAATTGACTCATTACTACCGTCCTCATTTATTGGCTACCTGGTGAGCACCTTGGCATTCTGATGAGCTTTCCCCTGAACGCAATTGACATTCCGGGCTATAGCACCGACCAGGTGGATGCTTTGATGGCAAGGGTGAAATCCCAGTACCAAAACCCCGATCGTCGGCTCATCACCAGCGCGATGCTTGCGGTGGTGAAGTTTGACCTAACGCCTGGTGGTTATCAGATTGCGGAGGTCGATGATGCGCTTGCCAGGGTCGCTGACACTTTTGATCAGCGCGAGATTCAACGCAGAATTCAACTGGAGGGCAAGGCCGCGATAGCGGGTGAGCTGAGCACCATGCTGAAACTAATTAGGCCCGTCTTGGAGCGCAAGGCGGCACAGAGTTTCAACCCGGCACGCAATGGCTACAACCGAAAACTGGTTTCCGGGCTGATAAAAAGAATCAGTGTGAAGCGCGGTGAGGTAATTGCCCCGGAGTCGCAGGAACTAAGGACGATGAATTTGGGCCGCTCGAGTTCCGGTTTGGATCGGCATCAAATAGACGAGTTTTTGGCGCTTTTGATAGCCGCCATTCATCGACAGCGCGCGCTTCGCTGATTGTGACAATTCGACCAAGCCTTTAGGGTTTAACCTGAGCGGAAGGTTTGGTAATGAGCAGGCACGCAGTTCAGCGCAAAAGGCGCCCAAGGCATTTTGGCCTTGGGTTTACTTTCGTAGCCGGCTTCGTCATGGTCACGACCATCGACCCCTACTCAGGAAACTTTGCCAGCGCTGCCTCTTCACTGGTGATTGAGACCGCCAACATCGAGTTTCAGTCCCTAGAAGTGGTTGGTGTTGCCCAGACTGAGTTCCAGCGTGGAGGTTTTGAGCTTGTAAACGGAGCCAACAAGGTCAAGATGTTCGTTGCTAATGCTCCAGTGCCAGATCCCGGAACTGTCAAGGACTTTGCTCTACAGCAGGTAACCGATAAGGGATGGGATTTTACTCAGTACTCCTGCCTGGTAAAACTGTGGGAGCGTGAGAGTAACTGGCGTTGGAACGCACTAAACAAGTCCTCAGGTGCCTATGGCATACCGCAGTCTCTGCCAGCCAACAAGATGGCATCGGCGGGAGCGGACTGGCAGACCAACCCTGAGACTCAGATTCGCTGGGGTATTCGCTATATCGACGGACGCTACAAGTCGCCGTGCGCCGCTTTGGCCCACAGCGATGAACACAATTGGTACTGATGCGAAAAGGTAAACGGCGTCGCCAAGCGGCACCAACTCCCATCGAAGAGCTAGATCTTTCGAGACTGAAAACCTCCCTGTCAAAAATTGAAATCAAGCGCGGCATCGAGTTCTCGGTCCAGCTAACCACCGGTCAAAACGCAGAGGCTGGCAAGGTCTGGATTTGCCCGGTGTGTGCAATCAACATAGAACCAGGACTGCACCACACCGTGGCCTGGGATCTTCACCGCGGGGTTCAAACCCGCCGTCACTTTCACAATCACTGCTGGAGGCTCTTCGACGGACTGTTGCCGTGATTGAGATTCGTTCGACAACTGTTTTGCCTGCGGTGCGTGAAGACATCGAGCTCCACACCGCAGATGGTCAGGTTCTGGTTGGTGAGCTTGCAAGCCCAATCAATCAAGCCAAGGGCCTTCTAATAACTCTTCACCCGCTTCCAACAGCTGGTGGCTTTATGGATTCCCACCTACTTCGAAAAGCCTCGAACCGGTTGCCTGCGCTGGTGGATCTAGCGGTTTTGAGGTTCAACACCCGTGGCACCAAATCCGTTCGTGGGCAATCCACCGGCAGCTTTGACGGGGGAGGGCTTGAGGGTTTGGACGTTGCCGCTGCGGTTGAGTTTGCAAAGAGCAGAGGCTTTGAACGGCCCTGGCTTTTGGGCTGGTCTTTTGGAACAGAGCTTGCCATCAAATACGGGCCAGATCACGATGTTGCGGGGGCGATATTGCTATCACCGCCGCTTCACAGGGCAACCCAGGTCGACCTAGAACGCTGGAATGAGTTCCAGCGGCCGCTGGTTGCGCTTGTGCCGGAGCTGGATGACTATCTGGTCCCGGAGGCTGCAATTGCTCGATTTAGCGTCGTAGAGCACGCTCAGGTAATGGGGTTTGATGGCGAGAAGCACCTCTGGGTTGGGGAAAAGGCCACCATGCGGGTTTTGAACGCAATTTCCGAAATCGTGGTGCCCGGATCCACACCGCTGCCGGAAGTCTTCTAGCGCAGTTGTTGGCGAGGCATCCAAACCTCGCGCACAATTAGCAATACCGATGCGGCCACTGGAATCGCGATGATCGCTCCCAGGATTCCCATTAGGGTGCCGCCCATCAGCGCCGCGATTACCACCAGTGCGGCTGGAATCGAAACCGCCTTCTTCATCACCCTGGGACTGATGAAGTAAGCCTCGAGCTGAAGGTAGATGAGGTAATAAATGATTACCACGATTACCATGCCCGAGCCGGAGAAGACCGTCACTGCGAGAACTATCAGAGCCGCAGACAAAGGCCCAATCAGCGGGATTATTGAAATCGCGAAGGCAACTAGGCCAAGCAGTAGCGCGAATGGAGATCCGATGATGGTCAAGAAGGTGAACAGCACCAGACCGTGAATCAAAGCAACCGAAGTTTGACCCATAACCCAGCGACCGACCGACAGTGAGATCTGGTCGACCAAAGACTTGAAGCGCTCACGCTTTGAGGCGGAGGTTAACTTTGCGAGGTAGCCCCGCATGGATTCCAGAGAGGCCATGAAGTAAACGGTGAGAATCACAACAATAATGAATCCAAGAACACCGCTAATGACCCCAATTCCGACCTGTAACACACCACCTAGGAGCGTGGGCCAGTTGCTGGAATTGGACACAAATGCAATGCCGCTTTCAATCGCGGTTGAGATGTTGCCACCAAGTTGCGAATCCAAGTTTTGCACCAGGTCCTGCTCCATGAGGTTCATCGCCAGCGTTGGGATTTGAGCCACCAGTTTGCTGGCCTCGGTAACCGCGGTTGGAATGATTGCCCATAGAAAAAGTGCCACGGCAGCCAAGAAGCCAGCAATAACGATTGACACGGCCAAGAGTCTCGGGAGCTTGCGCTTCACCAGCCATCGCACCGCTGGGTCAAGACCAAGTGCGATAAACAGGGCGAGGCCGATGTAGGTGAGAATGGTCGCGGTTTGGGAAACCGCAGCACCAAGCAAAATTGCTGTGAGAACGCCCAGACCACCGGTCAGGCCAAGCTGAAATGCGTTGGAAATTCTGGCTCGTTGCTCCATTAGTCCTCCGATGACCCTTGTTCTAGGACAACGCTACGCAGGTTTTTCAAATAAATCTCGCTTGCGGCCACTCGGTTCTCAATAATCTTTAGGGCTAGTGCGGCGTCTTTGTGTGACTGCGCAATTTCACTCTCAGCGGCAAGTCTGAGTTCGGTGGCCTCAATCTCTGCGGCGTGCAACAGTGCCTCGGCCTTCTCTCGGGCATCCCCAATCAGCCGAGTCTGAGCGTTTCCCGCATCCATCTCTAGAGCTTGAATCTCCAACCTCGAGAGGGCGATGGACTGTTGAAGTTCACCGAGGTCCTTTTTGGCACTGGCCAGGTACTGTTCGGTCTGTCGCACGGCTTCACCGTGCTTTTGGGTTAGCTCCAGTTCGGCTTGTCGGTTGCGCTCACTGAGCGCGGCTTCAAGCTTCGTGGTTGCAAGCTCTTCCGCTCGCTGCTCGTCACCGAAGGTTTCTGCCAGCAGGTATTGCCGCTGGGCAATTTCCTTTTCCGCTTCGGCCTTGCGTAACTCGATCTCTCGAACCGCAGTTGATTTGATGGCAGCCACTTCAGTTGCGGCTCGGCCGCGAAGTTTAGCGGCTTCGCGCTCAACTTCCCTCGCGATTGCCTCGGCCTTCTTGGTTGCTTCAGCGACCAAGAGTTCTGCCTCATGCTTAGCGGTTGCCACTGCTCTGGCACTGCGCCTAGTTGCCGCCTCCAACTGCTCCTGATAGCTTGCCTCCGCCTTGGCCGCGAGATTCGCCAGTTCAATTGTGGTTGTCAGGCGCTGATTCTCAAGCTCCAGCTCGGTTTGCTGTCGAAGCTCTAACGCGGCTGATTCGGCTGTGGTCAGTAGCTCGGTAACCTTGGAGCCCAGCGAAGAGTAATTCGGGGCTTTGGTCGCATCAAGTTCGGCCTGAGCCTGGGTCAGCTGTTGGCGAGTTTGCTTCAGTGCGGTTGTTAGCTCGGCGTTTTGATTCTGGAGCCTTACCAATTCAGTGTTGATCGAGACCAGTTCGCGCTCAACCGCAGCTGGGTCGTAACCACGCCTAGCGGTCTGAAAGCGGTTATGTTCGGGGGCCAACTTGAGTCCTTATTGCTGAGGGTAAACTTTTGGGGCTATCAAAGTCTAGTTGGAGCGTCTCTATGCGGTTTTGGCTCGCCCTATCGGTGTTTATCACGGGGTTGGTTTTTAGCGCGGTGGGGGTTGTGAACCAAATTGAAAACCGTCCCCTTGAGGCTATTGTGGCGGCCGCGGAGCTGGAGCGACCAACAACTTTCGTCCTGATTCCCAACGAAGTGCTCACTGCATACGAGGGCGATACGACCTTGATCGCCAGGGGCGAGGATGAGGTTTTCGTCGGACTCGGCAAGGAGTCTGATCTAGTCGCATGGCTCAATGGTTCTCCCTACGTCGAGATTGGTTTGCGAGTAAACGTTGTTCAGGAGCGGGCAACACTCATTGAGATCGATAGAGCCGGATCTGGCCAGCTCACTGACCCAGACGGCGCAGACATTTTTGAAAGTTTTGAAACCTTCACCAGAACCGCAGAAGTGAAGATTGATCGAGAGCCAGAGCTTGCAGCGCTTGTTGCGGCAAGCGGGCTCGATTTGGCTCCGCGCAGAATCCAGCTGACCTGGAATCTTGTTGTTGAGCCAGCTCCAACCGCTGTTATTACCGTGGTCGGAGCGGGAATGGTCGCGGTTGGAGGCATCATGACTCTCTGGGCAGCCGCAAGCTATAGCAAGAAGTTTCGCACCAGTCGAAGTCGCAGAGGTCCCAAGCGACCCAGTCCGAAAAAGCCAGGGAGGGTAAGGTCTCAAGCAGGCTCTAGACCCGCGACCGGGCGTCGGGCAGCGCGCCTAAAGTTTGTGGCACTGGCTTCGGTTTCACTCACCCTGAGCGCTTGCGTTGCTGAATACGAGAATCCAACACTCTCCCCAAACCCGCTTCCGATCGCCGATACCCTAACTCCGGTTATGACCAAGGCCCAGTTGGAGCGGATTTTGTTGGACATTAACGTGATCCTGAGCGCCGCCGACGCCAATCTCGATCGAGAGTCTCTTGAGGTGAGGGTAGATGGGCCGGCTCTTCAGATGCGCCGCTTTGCCTACAATCTCGCAAGAAGAACTGAAGACCCGGAAAATATTCCGACGCCGATCAATACCGGTTCAATCCAGCTGTTTCTTCCCTCAGCCACTGATGCCTGGCCGCGCTCGGTCATGGTGGTCACGGGCGATCAGGAGCTGCAGCTGCTGGTGCTTCGGCAAGAAAGTGCACGCGAGCAGTACAAGCTGTTTCACTACATCGATCTACTACCGGGAGCAAACTTCCCCGAGGTCGCTGCCGAGAGCGTTGGGGCCAACGCCATCAAGGTCGACAATCGCTTTCTGTTTGCCTCACCTCTTTTGCTGCCAGATTTGGTCGGTGAACTGCTAAACGAAGGACCCGATGCTCCGGCTAGTTTGCTACTGGACCCCGATAACGACTACATCCGAGATGTATCCGCGGTTCAACGTGGTCTATCGGAAACCCTAAGCAATGCAACCCTGACCTTTGCTCACGCTTTGGGAGACTTCTCACTGGTGCTGCTTGCAACGGCGGACGGCGGTGCACTGGCCGCAATGTTCATGATTGATACCTACACAATCATCCCCAGTGAACCAGGAGACGCAGTTGCCATTTCTGGAAATGAGGCGGCGCTGTTGGGTTCCTCCGGATCGGCGTCAGGCATTGAAACCCGCTATGGCTCGATGCTGCTATTTCACATTCCAGCAGCTGGTTCCGATAGCCGAATATCGCTCCTGGGCGCGACCCAGCAGCTAATGACCGCGGTAGCCTTGGGAGCACAATGACAAATTTCGGTGGCGCTCTAGACCTCTCGCGGCTGGGCCAAAAAGCCCCGGCAACCGCTGCTTCCTCATCCTCCGAAGGGCAGGTCATATCTGATTGGCTGGTTAGGGCCGATGAGCAAATTCTTCGGCAGTATGTTGCGATATCCGAAAAGACCCCCGTGCTAATGCTTATAGCTGATCAATCGCAAGAGTCAGTCGAAGTTTCGGTGATGGTTGAAAAAGCCCTGCGGGCATCCGAAGGTCGATTCGCAGGAATTGAAGTTGATATCACGTCGAGCCCTGAGCTTGCTCGAGCGGTGGGTGTTGAATCGGCACCCGCTCTAATCGCCATCCTCAAGGGTCAACCCGCTCCGCTTTTGCAGGGCAAACCAACCACCGAGCAGCTGCTGCAGGTTCTAGCCCAGGTCCTTCAGTTGGCCCAGCAGAATGGCATCACCCAAGTCGTCTCAGTTGGAAATTCAATTCCGGCGGAGCCTGAACTTTCCCCTGCGCACCAGGAGGCAATTGCGGAGATTGAGGCGGGCAACCTGGAGTCTGCGAAATTGCGGTTTGAAAAAATTATCGTGGAGTACCCAAACGACAAGGATGCACTCGCCGGCCTTAACCAGGTGAAGCTCATGCTGCGCCTGCAGCAAAGCCCGATAGATGCGTTTGAAGTTGAATTGGCGGCGGCCGATCAAAAATTGATATCCGGTGACGCCTCAGGCGCCTTTGCAATCCTGCTGGATTTGTTTCAGACCTCTGATCGCCAGGAGGACATTCGGATAAGACTTCTGGAGCTTTTCACTTTGGTTGGCGAGGGTGATCAGGACGTGCTGGCTGCCAGGCGGCGGCTAACTTCACTTATGTTCTAGGAAAGTTTTAGCCAGGTTGAACCAAGCGGAGGGATGCTCAGTTCAATCGAGTCCTCGAAGCCGTGAGCGGCTATCTTGGCGCTGGCCAGCTTCGACTGGTTCACGACATTGGATCCACCAAATTTCGCTGCGTCCGAGTTCAGGATTTCGCTGTAGCCGCCAGCACCTGGAACTCCGATCCGGTAATTGTGATACGGGTAATCGGCGAAGTTCACAACAACAATCACCCGGTCGCCATTTGCTGCGGTTCGCACAAAGCTCAAAACATTCTGCTCTGAGTTGCTGCCATCAATCCACCGGAAACCCTCCGGTTCATGGTCCAGCTCCCAGAGCGCCGGGTTGGCCTGGTAGACGTGGTTCAGCTCGCTGACAAGCTGCTGCATTCCCTGGTGTGGGGCGTGGTCTAAGAGCCACCAGTCTAGGTTTCGGGACTCGCTCCATTCTGAAACCTGGGCGAATTCCTGACCCATAAACAATAGTTTTTTGCCCGGGTGAGCCCACATAAAGGATAAAAACGCTCGCATGTTGGCAAGCTTTTGCCAGTGGTCACCGGGCATCTTGCTAAATAGCGAACCTTTGCCATGGACAACCTCGTCATGGCTAATTGGAAGTAAGAATTTCTCGTCATACGCGTAGAGCATCGAGAAGGTGATCTCGCCGTGGTGGTACTTGCGGTAGACGGACTCCTTTTGAATATATTCCAAAGAGTCGTGCATCCAGCCCATGTTCCACTTAAACCCAAAGCCCAGACCTCCACTGTCTGTTGGGGCACTCACTCCGGGGAATGCGGTTGACTCCTCGGCAATCATCATCACCCCAGGGTTGCGCTTATAAACAGTGGCGTTTGTTTCCTGAAGGAACTGAATTGCATCCAGGTTCTCGCGGCCTCCATAAACATTCGGTAGCCACTCGCCGTCCTCTCTGGAGTAGTCCAGATAGAGCATCGATGCCACCGCGTCGACCCGTAGGCCGTCAATGTGGAATTCCTCCAACCAGTAAAGGGCATTTGCCACCAGAAAGTTCTTAACCTCGTTGCGGCCAAAGTTGAACACATGTGTTCCCCAGTCCGGGTGGTCGCCGCGTCTGGGGTCGGCGTCCTCGTAGAGGGCTTCGCCATCGAATTTGGCCAGCGCCCAATCATCCTTGGGGAAGTGGGCTGGAACCCAGTCCAAGATCACTCCGATGCCTGCCTGGTGCAGCTGGTCTACCAGGTATCTAAAGTCATCCTCGTTACCAAAGCGCGAGGTTGGTGCGTAGTAGCCGGTGACCTGATAGCCCCAGCTGCCACCAAACGGGTGCTCTGCAATTGGCATGAATTCGACGTGTGTAAAACCAAGGTAGCTAACGTGCCCGACCAGGTCACTGACCATATCGCGGTAGTTCTTGGTGCCGCGCCAGGAGCCAAGGTGCAATTCGTAAACACTCATGGGTGACTTCAGGGCGTCCTGCTTATTGCGATTGGCAATCCAGCTCTTGTCCTGCCAGGCATATTCGCTGCTGGTTACTACCGATGCGGTTGCGGGTGGAATCTCAAATGCTCTTGCCATCGGGTCAATCTTTGAGATCCAGTGGCCAGCCTTGGTGAGTATCTGAAACTTATAAAGCGCACCCTTTTTCACGCCCGGAACATAGAGCTCCCATACCCCGGAGCCACCCATTGAGCGCATTGCAAACAGCCGACCGTCCCAGCTGTTGAAATCTCCGATTACCCGCACCGCCTGGGCATTTGGCGCCCAAAGCTTGAAGCTCACACCAGAGGTGTCGCCGATAGAGTCCTTGGAACTAATCAGGTGAGCGCCAAGTGCTTGCCAGAGCTGTTCGTGGCGACCCTCTGATATCAGGTGCAGGTCCATGTCACCCAGTTTTGGAAGGTAGCGATAGGGGTCATCTGATTCCCACTCGGCAGCGCTCTCATAATCCGCAACTATTCGGTAGTCACCGGGAGTGGCTCCAGATCCGGTTAGCTCCCAGATGCCGTCGTATACGTGCTCCAGGGCCAAAGATTTCTTCTTGGTTGTCAGTGAGACGCTCTTGGCAAACGGGCGCAGCACCCGCACCACCCAGGACTTCCCAGCCTGATGAAAGCCGAGCACGGCATGAGGGGAGTGGTGTCGTCCCTCGGCTACCGCTTGCAGCAAAGAAGCCTCGGGGTTCATCGAATCACCTCAAATATGTGTGCGGGCTCGGTAAACGAATCCAGCCGCACGTAGTTGGATTCCGACCAGTCATAGGCTTTGCCTGTCAGTAGATCCTTCACCTTGAATCTTCCAGCAAGTTCTAGTGCGGGAAGGTCCAGGTGGACCGTGGTTTCCCGAACCGAAGCCGGGTCGGTGTTGACCACCACGATAACGGTGTCAGCTTTGCCGGTGGTCTTTGCCGATAGGTGCTTCGAATAGCAAAGGATGCTCTCATCATCAGTCTGGTGAATCCTCATATTTCTCAGTTGCCCCAGAGCGGGGTGAGCTTTTCTTATCTGATTCAGTAGCGCAACTCTTTTAGCCAGCGAGTTGCCGGACTTCATTGCGGCTTCGAAGTCGCGGAACTTGATTTCGTATTTCTCGCTGTCAATGTTCTCCTCGGCACCAGGCCTGGCAACTGATTCATAGAGCTCGTAACCGGCATACATTCCCCAGCTTGAGCCGGCGGTTGCCGCGATGATCGCCCTGATGTTGAAAGCTGGCCTACCGCCATATTGCAGGTACTGAGTCAAGATGTCAGGGGTGTTTACCCAGAGGTTTGGTCTGAAGAAGTCTGCCGAATTAACTGCCAACTCGGTCAGGTAGCTCTCGAGTTCCGACTTGTTATTGCGCCACGTGAAATAGGTGTAGCTTTGCTGAAATCCGACCTTGCCAAGGGTGTGCATCATCGCAGGGCGAGTGAATGCCTCTGCCAAAAAGATCACATCCGGTTCAATCTTTCTCACCTCAGATATCAGTTCCTGCCAAAAACCAACTGGTTTGGTGTGGGGATTATCGACTCGGAAGACCTTGACGCCGAAGGAAATCCACTTCTTGGTAATTCGAAGCACCTCGTCAAAAACCGCTTGCGGATCGTTATCAAAGTTCACCGGGTAGATATCCTGATATTTTTTGGGTGGATTCTCTGCATAGGCAATCGAGCCATCTGCACGAGTGGTAAAAAACTCCGGGTTGGTCTTGACCCATGGGTGGTCCGGAGAGGCCTGCAGAGCAAGGTCCATTGCTATTTCTAGCCCCAGCTTGTTGGCTTTGAGAACAAAAGCCTTGAAGTCCTTTTCGGTTCCGAGTTCTGGGTGGATGGTGTCGTGCCCGCCTGCGGTGTTGCCGATTGCCCATGGAGAACCAGGCTCATCAATACCGGCATTCAGGCTGTTGTTCTTGCCCTTTTTAAAGGCTGTTCCAATTGGGTGCACCGGCGGCAGGTACAAAACGTCAAAGCCCATTTCCACAACCCGGTCCAGGCTCTTCACCGCGGTCTTGAAATTACCCGAGGTAATATTGCCGGCCCTGTCCTTTTTGGCACCCTCGCTGCGAGGGAAAAACTCATACCAGCTGCCGCTGCCTGCGAGTGTTCGCTCACAGTCAATCGCGTACTGCGCGCTCAGGGTTTCTAGATGTCTCAGCGGGTTGGCCCTTGCAAGTGCCTCAAAGCCCCCGCTAATCAGGTCTGCAAAAGTCGCTTCAGGCTTTTGCTTTTTGTCAAAAATTGCCAATAGCGCACTCCAGCTCTTTTTGGCCTTGGCATCAGCTGCTGCTGCAAAGCGCTCCGCAAGCCTTTTGCCCTCCAAGATCATCAGTTCCTGGTCCATTTGGGCAGCCAGTTTCACCTCGGTGTTGTGGTGCCAGGTTTGATACTCATCGTCGTAGGCCGAGATTTGAAACAGGTATTTCCCTTGCTGCGTAAGTTGCAGGTCTAAAAGCCACTGGTCTGAGCCAGGAGCCCCGGGAAGCATTGGGTGGCGAGTGGTTTGGCCCTGAGGGGAGGTGAGAAGTAGCTCCACGGCTAGTGCATCATGCCCATCGCGGAAGGCCACCGCGCCAAATTGTATTACCTCTGAAACAAAGGCTTTGGCGCTGTATTTGCCACCGTCAACCTGGGGCCACACGGATGTGATGGGAAATCTGCCGATGTTTTCTTGGGTCACGATTCTCAATTTAGTGACAAAGCCGAAGCCTCGGGCAGAAAAAGTCAGAAACGCTAGCCAACGGTTTGAACCAAAAATAGCATCATGCTGGCCCCGGATAGCTCGAGACTGCTGCCAGGGACATGAAGTTTTTGATCTTCCGGCCTATCAAGGCTGGAGTCCCAGACCAGTTTGTAGCCGGCCACATTTTTGTTTTCGGGCAGAGTTACTTGCTTTTCTTTCTCCCTACCATTTATTACCAATAGAGCGCCATTGAGACTGCCGTCTTGTTGACGGTGAAAGCTCAAACGCTGCATTGAACGGCGCTCTGGGTTGTGCCAGTCCTCTTCGACCCGCATCGCCGCTCCGGTCCCCTTGAACCACAGGGTCTGGCCATTGCTTTCGGTCGCATGCTCCTCATGACTGAATAGCTCCGGGCGCAGTGCTGGATTTGCCTGGCGAAGCGCAATCAGGTGTTTGACGGTGACATAAAAGTCATCCCTTTTGCCATCTTGATCCCAGTGCTGCCAGCTCAGGACGTTGTCCTGGCAGTAGGCATTGTTATTGCCACTTTGAGTCTTCAGTCGCTCGTCACCGGCGGTGATCATGGGGACTCCGCTCGAGGTGAGCAGGGTGCCAATCAGGTTTCTTGCAGCCTTGAGCCGGTCCTGGATGATTTTCGGGTTTTTGGTCTCACCCTCGTGATCGTGATTGAAGCTGTGGTTGTCATTTGAGCCATCACGATTACCCTCGCCGTTGGCGGAGTTGTGCTTTTGGTTGTAACTAACCAGATCGTAAAGGGTGAAGCCGTCGTGAGCCGTGACAAAGTTCACGCTGCCAACCGGGGATCCCTCGTTCACTATGTCCTGTGAACCAGAAATACGTCCGGCAAGTTCCTGGACACCGTTTTCGTGGCTTCCGGTTTCGCGAGCTCGGGAAATGTCGGTGAGCCAAAACTTTCTTACCGAATCCCGGTAGCGGTCATTCCACTCTGGGAACCCGGGTGGGAAGTTTCCGGTCTGCCAGCCGCCCATGCCAACATCCCAGGGCTCAACTATGAGCTTGGCAGTTGAAATTATCGGGTCACTTTTCATTGCCAAAAGCAGCGGGTGGTCAGGCTGGAAGTGATTCTCTTCATTTCTTGCCAGGGTTGCCGCCAGGTCAAACCGGTAGCCATCTATTTGGAGCTCGTCTGTCCAGTAACGAAGAGAGTCCAGGGTGAGTTTTTGCACCATGGGATTGCCAAAGTTCAGAGAGTTACCGGTTCCGGTGGTGTCGTGATAGACCCCCTGGTCGTCTTGGCGGTAGTAGTTCGAGTTGTCTAAGCCTCGATAGGAGTAGGTAAGCCCCTTGTGACCACCCTCGGCGGTGTGGTTGTAGACGACGTCCAGAATCACTTCGATGCCGGCTCTGTGCAGCTCGCGGATAGCCGTTTTCAGTTCCAAAAGCATTGTTGCGGGTCCCTGAGCACGAGCTGCTTCGGTGGCATAGCGCATGTGCGGGGTGAAGTAGTTGATTGTGTTATAGCCCCAGTAGTTGATCAGGCCCAGGTTGATAAGCCTGGGCTCGGAGATGAAGGCCTGGATTGGTAAAGTTCAATTGCAGTAATGCCGAGGTCTTTTAGGTAGTCAATAGTTGCGGGATGACCAAGTTGCTGTACCGACCACGCATGTCCTCGGGGGATGGCCTTGTTGATTCGGGTTAGGCCACGGACGTGAGCCTCATAGATAATGCTTTGGCCAAGGGGTGTTTGGTTTGGTAACTCCCTCCCAATCAAAATCAGTGTTTATCGCCTCACAGTGATAGTCCTTCGGACTTTCCCGAATCAATCCCCTTGGCATAGGGGTCAAGCAAGTTGCGTTCTTTGTCGAACGCGTGCCTTGGTCCCTCTGGCCCGTTGGCACGCAGCACGTGCCAGTTCCGCTGGTCGGTCGCTCATCAGTTTGTCCTCCAGATGCCGTCTTGGTTTGCTGCAAGAGGGAGAGTGTGCAAAGGAATGAAGAGGTGTCTTCTGGATCCCAAAATGTGAAGCGATACTTCGGTTGCGGTTTCTGACCAGACACTGAACTTCCCGCCGCCATCAACAAGTTACCAACTTGAGCGGGTTTAGGTCAGTGGTTGATTGAGTCATGGCGTTCTTTGGTAAACCTTACCTAGCCAAGATTCATTTCAACGTTGATTGAGCTTTAACCCATGAAGGTCTTTCTGGACCATGCGTCCACCACGCCGGTTAGACAAAGCGCACTAGACGCCTTAGTTGCGGCGCTCGCAGACTGGAAACCCGCAGTCCGTTCACACTCACGGCAAACGACTCGCGCTCATCTTGAGGATGCTAGGGATGATCTAGCTCTTGCACTTGACTGCAACCGCAGCGAAGTTGTCTTTAATTCGGTGGCACAGAGTCAAACAGCCAGGCCATCAGGGTATCTACTGGGCCAGAAACCAAGACCCGGGAACACCAAGGTCATCATTTCAAGCCCAGTGTGAGCACCACGCCCTGATTGATCCCATTGAATGGCTTTGCGAATTTGAGGAGCGCGCAACTTCAGTTGATCTCAGTTTCTGCAAGTGGTGAGATTGACCTGGCACACCTGAAAGAGCTAATTGACACTCACGGCGACAAGTCGCGCTGATTAGCTTGATGTGGGTAAACAACGAAATTGGAGTAATTACCGATATTCAAAAGGTTTGCGAGTTGGCAGGAGATCTTCCGGTCCACAGCGGCAGTGGCAGCTTTTGGGCACCTGCCAATCAGTTTCAAGGCTTCTGGACTAACCGCAATGAGCATCTCCGGCCACAAGATTGGAGCACCCATCCAGGTTGGCGCGCTCATTGTCGCAAGGAGTTTCAAGCCAGTACCGCTCTTGCGCGGTGGCGGCCAGACGCGGTTGCGTTCTGGGACCATGAGTTTCCCAATGGCAAAAGCACTCAGTGTTGCAACCGGGAGTCAGTAGCGGACCTGAGCACTCGCCAAGCCGGGCTGAATGCTCCGCGACAGCTTTGAGAAAAAAACTTTCCCGCTCAGATTCCAGAGGCTCGAATCACAGCGCCTGGTGCAAAAGAGTTAGTCAAAACAGCAACGTAGTCCTGCCGGGCACCAAAAGCGACTCGATGCTTTATCGCTGGATGAGCAGGGACTATCGGTTTTTCAGCAGGTTCGGCCTGTCAGGCCGGTGTGCTTAGCCCCTCTCACGTTTTGTTGGGCATGGGCTATTCAGAGGCAGAAGCAAGTGCCTGTCTGAGGGTGAGCTTTGGCCACGGTTCATGGAGTCCGATGTTGATTTTGCCGTGAAGGCAATTGTTGGTGCCTACTCCAAGGCAATCAAAGCAAACGCCATTTCCGCCTAGAACCTAGACTTATAGGCATGCGCGTGTATTGGCGGCTATGAGTGGCAGGTGGACTCCGCCGTTGCTGCTGCACGCCGTTGAAGCTGGCCATGAAGTTGTAGGTGTTCACCTAGCGCTTTCGAGGATGCCCGGAACACTGCGCACCGGATCTCGCGGTTGCTGCACCATAGAAGACTCCATGGACGCACAGCGGGCAGCAACCAAACTGGGGATTCCCTATTACGTCTGGGACTTCTCCGAGCGCTTCAAGCTTGATGTGGTGGATGACTTTGTGGCCGAATACCAGGCCGGCAGAACGCCAAACCCCTGCATGCGCTGCAACGAACGCATTAAGTTCGCAGCTCTTTTGGAGCGCGGGCTGGCACTGGGCTTTGATGCCGTCTGCACTGGGCACTACGCAAGTATTTATAAGGACGATGACGGCAACTTTGAACTGCACCGGTCGCTGGAAATGGCCAAGGACCAAAGCTACGTGCTTGGAGTTCTAACCCAAGAACAGCTTCAGCACTCAATGTTTCCATTGGGTGCGATGGCATCCAAGGACCTGGTTAGAGCAGAGGCGGAAGCTAGAGGGCTATCGGTTGCCAATAAGCCCGACAGCTATGACATTTGCTTTATCCCAGAGGGTGACACCAGAGAGTGGCTCAGGGACTTTGTGCCTTCCCAGGGTGGCAAGATTGTCGACCAGCAAGGCAACCAACTCGGCGAGCACGACGGACACGTTGGTTTCACGATTGGTCAGCGTAAGGGGCTGCGAATCGGAACCCCTGCCAAGGACGGTAAGCCACGCTACGTCTTAGAGATCCGGCCAAAGACCCACGAGGTTGTGGTTGGGCCAGAGAGCGCACTTGAGATCAACGAGCTGGTTGGATCCAGGTTCTCCTGGTGCGGCAAGGCACCAGAGAACCCAGAACAGTTCTTTGACTGCGATATTCAGGTCCGCGCTCATGGTGACACCGTGCCGGCGAGTGCTGCGGTGATTGATGGTGAGCTGGTAATGCGCCTCAAAGAGCCCTTCTATGGCGTAGCTCCAGGTCAGACAGCAGTTTTGTACATTGGAACCAGGGTTTTGGGGCAAACCACCATAGACAGAACAGCTAGCGCGGTGACCGCGATTGTCTAGTGCGCAAACGCGCGCAGCGCAGCTTCGGGAACTGATTCAGCGCTACAAAGACGCCTACTACAACCAAGACCAGTCACTGGTCTCAGACGCCGAATATGACGCTCTGGAGGCCGAACTGCGTGATCTTGAGGCCTTGCACCCAGAACTAGCCGAACTGAGCCCAGTGAGCCAGGTGGGAAGTGCTGCTGGTGAGGTATTTGATCCCGTGAGACACCTGGAGCGCATGTTGAGCTTGGACAATGCCTTTAGCGAAGCAGAGTTTGAGGCCTGGGCTCAAAGAGTTGGCGGCGGACCGTTTTTATGCGAGCCAAAGATCGATGGGCTTGCGGTGTCCCTGACTTATGAAAATGGCACTCTGGTCAAGGCTGCCACCCGCGGTGATGGTGAGGTCGGCGAAGACGTCACCCAAAATGTTTTGACCATCAAGTCAATACCGCAAACCTTGAGAGGCGAAAACATCCCGGAGCTTGTTGAGGTTCGCGGTGAGGTGTTTTTTGACCTGGCGGACTTCGCAAAGCTCAATGCGGGGATTGTTGAGCAGGGCGGTAAGCCTTTTGCCAACCCTAGAAATTCCGCATCGGGTTCGCTGCGCCAAAAGGATTCTGCGGTCAGTGCTGCAAGACCGCTTCGGATGTTGGTTCATGGCTTTGGGGTCTGGCAACCCAGTATCAAGACTCAGTCCGATGTCTATGCCGCCCTTAAGGCTTTAGGGATGCCAACCACTTCGAGGTTTGAGGTGTTTGAAGACGCCAAGGGCGCTTTTGAATACATTCAAAAGCTGCAGGTCTCAAGGCACTCAATAGAGCACGAGATAGACGGCGTGGTTGTAAAGGTTGACGAGCTTGCTCGGCAACGTGAACTCGGAACCACTTCCCGGGCACCACGCTGGGCCATTGCCTATAAGTACCCACCCGAGCAGGTGAACACCAAGCTTTTGGACATCAGGGTCTCGATCGGCAGAACCGGCCGAGCAACTCCCTTTGCCGTGTTGGCTCCGGTCACGGTTGCCGGTAGTGAGGTGGAGTTTGCCACCCTTCACAACCAAGACCAGGTAAGGGCCAAGGGTGTACTGATTGGCGACACTGTCGTGCTGCGCAAGGCCGGGGATGTAATCCCGGAGATTCTGGGGCCCGTAGTTGACCTCCGGGACGGAACTGAAAAAGAGTTTGTGATGCCAACTGGCTGCCCGGAGTGTGGCACGCAGCTTGCCGCTGCCACCGAGGGTGATGTTGATTTGCGCTGCCCCAATTCGATTTCCTGCCCCGCTCAACTTCGTGAGCGCATCGCCTACATCGGTTCCAGATCAGCGCTCGATATTGAAGCGTTGGGCTATGTGAGTGCAACCGCGCTTACCCAGCCAATTGAGCCTGCGGACCCGCCCGTGAAGAGCGAGGCGGATCTGTTTGATCTGACGCTTGAGAAACTGCTACCAATCAGGGCTTACGTCCTGGATCCCGACACCGGGCTTCCCAAGCACGACAAAGAAGGCAATCCAAAGGTTGTGGACTTCTTCCGCAAAAAAGACGGTTCCCCGGCCGAGGTGGCGATAAAGCTACTTGCCAATCTTGAGCATGCAAAAACCAAGGAACTTTGGCGCATGTTGGTTTCACTCTCAATCCGGCACGTGGGTCCGGTTGCTGCGCGCGCACTCACCGCACACTTTGGCTCAATGACTGCAATCTTCACAGCCAGCGAAGAGGCACTGGCCGAGGTCGAGGGTGTGGGTCCAACCCTGGCGAGTTCAATTACCGAGTGGTTCTCAAAGCCAGAAAATGCCAACATTTTGAAGCGCTGGGCTAGCGCGGGCGTGCTTTTGGAGATTGCCGACCACCAGGGCCCAGGGAGCATGGTGGTCGATGGCGTGTTTTCGGGGCTAACCATAGTGATCACCGGCTCCATGGAAACCATGACTCGAGAAAAGGCCGAGGCACTGGTGCTGGCTAATGGTGGAAAGACCTCCTCATCGGTTTCACAAAAGACATCGTTTTTGGTTGCGGGACCCGGAGCTGGTTCAAAACTCAGCAAGGCTGAGTCGCTTGGAGTAAAGGTAATCAGCGAGCGTGATTTCCTGGCAAAGCTCGAGTCTTTGCAGAACTAAACTGGCAGTTACGCAACTTATTGAATTGAGTAAGCCCTATGTCTGAAATTACCCCGGATCTGGTTCGCCATCTGGCCTCTTTGGCCAGGATTTTGGTGACCGATGAAGAAGTTCAAACCCTAGCGGGGGAGTTGAGCGTAATTGTTGACTCGGTTGCAATAGTTGCTGAGGCCGTAAAGGGTGACGTGGTTGCCACCAGCCACCCAATCCCGATGGCAAATGTTTTCCGTGAGGACGTAATCATTCCCTCACTCAGCCAAGAGCAAGCGCTATCCGCAGCCCCTGATGCCTTTGATGGCCGGTTCAAGGTGAACGCAATCTTGGATGAGGACTAGGCCATGACCTTCATTGGAAAAACCGCCAGCGACCTGGCCAAGTTGATTTCCTCCGGCGAGGCCAGCTCGCAGGAGGTCACCAAGGAGTTCTTTGACCGCGCTGAGGCACTGAACCACAAGACCTTTAGCTACCTGCACCTAAATCGCCACACCGCAATGGCAGCCGCAAAGGTTGCCGATGACGAGCGAGCGGCGGGCAAGATTGCATCTCCACTGCACGGTGTTCCTATTGCCGTGAAGGATGTTTTGACAACCACCGATGCACCAACCACCTCGGGATCAAAGATTCTTGAGGGTTGGATGCCGCAGTATGACGCCACGGTGGTTAGAAAGTTGCGCGAGGCAAGGCTGCCAATTTTGGGCAAGACCAACATGGATGAGTTTGCAATGGGTTCCTCAACCGAGTACTCGGCCTATGGACCCTCTAGGAACCCTTGGGACCTTAGTCGCATCCCTGGAGGCTCCGGAGGAGGCTCATCTTCTGCTATCGCGGGGCATTTGGCGCCACTGGCCATCGGATCTGACACCGGTGGTTCAATTCGCTTCCCAGCGGCCGTTACCGGTTCGGTTGGGGCTAAACCAACCTATGGTGCGGTTTCCCGATACGGAGCAATCGCTTTGGCATCGTCACTAGACCAGATTGGTCCAGTGACCAACACCGTTTTGGATGCAGCACTATTGCAGGACGTGATTGCTGGGCATGACCCACACGACTCAACTTCCCTCAAAGATTCTTTGGGCTCAATGGCCCAAGCGGTCCGAACTGCCGATTTCAAGGGGCTACGAGTTGGAATCGTGAAGCAGCTTTCAAAGGATGGCTTCCAGCAGGGTGTGAAGGAACTTTTTGAGGACACAGTTTCAAAGCTTGAGGCTCAAGGCGTCGAGATAGTCGAGGTTGACTGCCCGAGCTTTGAATACGCAGTTGCCGCCTACTACCTGATCCTGCCCGCAGAGGCTTCCTCCAACCTTGCCAAGTTTGACTCGGTTCGGTTTGGACTTCGGGTCATGCCAGAGGGCAACCCAACCATTGAAAGAGTCATGGCAGCTACCCGCGAGGCGGGCTTTGGTCCAGAGGTGAAGCGCAGAATCATCCTCGGCACCTACGCGCTGTCATCTGGCTACTACGATGCCTACTACGGCTCAGCCCAGAAGGTTAGAACCTTGATTCAGCAAGATCTTGAGCGAGCCTTTGCGCAGGTTGACGTGCTGATTACTCCAACCGCTCCAACCACCGCGTTCAAGATCGGCGAGAAGGTCAATGATCCAATTGCGATGTATCTAAACGACATTGCAACCATCCCAGCCAACCTCGCTGGAATCCCAGGCATGTCGGTTCCAAACGGACTGGCAAAGGAGGATGGATTGCCATCCGGTGTCCAGATTTTGGCTCCCGCGATGCAGGATGCCCAGATGTATCGGGTCGGTGCGCTTATCGAGCAAATCTATGTTTCGCAATGGGGAGCCCCGTTGATTGCCCAAGCTCCAAACCTGGAGGTGCTCTAATGGCTAAAGAACCACTGATGGATTTTGACAAGGCACTGGAACAATTTGAGGTTGTGATCGGTCTCGAGGTCCACGTCGAACTTAACACCAAGAGCAAAATGTTCTGCGGTTGTGCAAACAACTTTGGCTCTGAACCAAATACCAACACCTGCCCGACCTGCTTAGGTTTGCCAGGCTCGCTGCCAGCGGTCAACAAAAAGGCCGTCGAGTCTTCAATCGCAATTGGCTTGGCGCTGGGTTGTGAGATTGCGGCCAATGGCCGGTTCTCAAGAAAGAACTACTTCTATCCGGATCTAGCCAAGAACTTCCAGACCTCGCAGTATGACGAGCCAATTGCCTTTGAAGGCAAGGCCATGGTGGAGCTGTCGGACGGTTCGATGCACGAGGTCCTGATTGAGCGCGCTCACATGGAAGAGGACGCTGGCAAGCTCACTCACGTCGGTGGTTCCACAGGTCGTATTCAGGGCGCGGAATACTCATTGGTTGACTACAACCGTGCTGGCGTGCCACTGGTCGAGATTGTCACCAAGCCGGTTTATAACCTTGGTGCCAAGGCCCCAGAGCTCGCCGCCGAATACGTGCGTCTAATCAGGGACATGGTGAAGGCCATGGATGTTTCGGACGCCAAGATGGAGCGCGGTAACGTGCGCTGTGATGCCAACGTCTCGCTTAGACCTAAGGGTCAGGAAAAACTTGGCACCCGAACCGAAACCAAGAACGTGAACTCTCTGCGGTCTATTGAGTCAGCGGTGCGCTACGAGATTCAGCGCCAGGCTCACATTTTGGCCAATGGTGGCAGCATCATTCAGGAGACCCGTCACTGGCACGAGGATCGTGGCCACACCTCCTCGGGAAGGCCAAAGTCCGATGCGGATGACTACCGCTACTTCCCAGAGCCAGACCTGGTTCCGGTGCAGCCCTCCAAGGAGGGGATTGATAAGATTCGTAAGTCGCTGCCGGAGAACCCAGCGCTTCGCAAGAAGCGCTTTGAAGTCAGAGTGGCCGGACCTCTGAGTTCAGGGACGTGGTGAACTCGGACCCTCTTGGACCTTGTCGAGCAGACAGCTGCGGCGGGTGCAAACCCCAGGCTGCCAGAAAGTGGTGGACCGTGAAATTTGCTCGCACCGCCAACGCCGAAAACATCGATGTTCTGAACTCTGCCATCACCCGCCGGTCCAGGCTGCCAAGATTGCAGCGCTGGTTGAGTCTGGAGATCTAAACGACCAAATTGCTAGAGATGTGGTTGCAGGAGTATTGGCTGGCGAGGGCGATCTGCAGGCTGCTATTGAAAAGCGCGGCCTCAAGGTTGTTACCGATGAGGCGCCTGATTGCAGCATCACGAAGTGCTTCAAAGCAACCCGATGTCCTAGAAAAGATTCGCGAGGGCAAGGTGCAGGCAGCTGGTAGCATTAAAGCCGTAACAGGCAATGCGTGGTCAGGCGGACGCTGCAAGGGTGCAGAGCTGGTTTTGGAGAGAGCCAACAGCTAGTAATAAGAAACCCCAGTCCAAGGACGGGGGATTATCTATTGGGGTGCAACGGGACTTGAACCCGCGGCCCCTGAATTCACAACCAGGTGCTGCTCTACCAGCTGAGCTATACCCACCATGTCTGGCTAACCAGAACCGTTAGATACTATCAGCGTCAAGAGATTTGGCCATAGTTTTTGCGCTGTCAGAGTCCGGCCCTGGGGCTTGAACCAGAATCGTCTTTCGGTAGTAGCGCAGTTCTTTGATCGACTCCCTGATGTCTGCCAGAGCGCGGTGATTTCCGGTCTTTTTTGGCAGTTGGAAATACACCCTCGGATACCAGCGACGGGCCAGCTCCTTGATCGAGCTGACATCGATGTTTCGATAATGAAGAAAAGAATCCAGAGTTGGCATCTGCCGATTTAGAAACATCCGGTCGGTTCCGATAGAGTTTCCGGCCAGAGGAGCGGTGCGCTCGTCAGTAACCCACTGTTTGATGTATTCCAAGACCTGCTTCTCGGCTTCTAGGACCTTCAAGCCAGTTGGAATCTCAGAGATGAGACCGGACTCGGTGTGCATGTTGGTTACGAACTCACCCATGTT
Organism: Aquiluna sp.; assembly: GCA_018402615.1. Next base: position 9,010 of record JAGYIH010000001.1, on the reverse strand, counting down.
CTTCAGCGCTTTTCGACTTGGCTTCACAACCAGTTGAAGACCTGGGTGCTGCTCGTTGAGGTCCTCGTCGGTAACGATTACCGCAATCTCGCAGATCTCATCAATGCCGTTTTCCAAACCGGTCATTTCGCAGTCGACCCAGACTATGTATTGCGACATCTTTTCCTAGTCGTTTGCGTGACGAGACTCTTTGGCTGCCCGTTTTTGGGCCTTGCGCTCAAGTTTCTCACGCTTCCGCTGTTCTCGCTTTGACTCAATCCGTCCCGTCACCAGCGGGATTTCCTGAGTTAGGAACTCGGGCAATCCAGATTCGGAGGTGGCCTTTGCTCGCTCAGCCTCAACGCTCTGCTCACTCCAGCGCATTGATGACTCATCGTCGATCTCTATCTCGGCGGCATTTTTGATACTGGATTCTTCGCTCCAAGCAAGCGGGGGAGTCTCTGCAACCTTTGCCGGCTCAAACTCCTGGGTTATTGGTTCGGCAGTGGCCGCGGGCTCACTCTCGATAACCGTTGTGACAACATTTGGGCTTGCGAGCGTCTGGGATGACACCTGAGAAGCCGCTACCGGTGCCACAGAGCCAGCTTTCTCAGCGGCCCTAATCTCACGCTTCTGAGTCTTCGCAGCCGCTCTGTCTGCCCTTTTGCGCTGGCGAATGACTTTTCGCTCCTTGCGACCTTCAACAAGCCAGTAAAGGGTTGGAACCAGAATCAGGGTCAGCAGGGTGGAAGAAATCAAACCACCAATAACCACAATTGCAAGCGGCTGCGAGATAAATCCAGAGTCGCCGGTTAGGCCAAAGGCCATTGGGGTTAGAGCAAAGATGGTCGCTAGCGCGGTCATCAAAATTGGTCGTAGTCGTTGCCTCGCGCCTGAAACAAGAGAATCTTCGACGCTCTTGCCCTGACGACGGTATTGGTTCACCAGGTCGATTAGAACAATGGCGTTTGTAACCACAATTCCAATCAGCATCAACATACCGATTAGTGCTGGAACACCAAGAGCGGTGTCGGTGAGTAGCAATAGGCCTACCGCTCCAGTGGCGGCAAAAGGAATTGAGACCAACAGCAGTAGGGGCTGAATCAAGGAGCCAAAGGTTGCAACCATGACTATGTAAACGATGGCAACAGCCGCCAATAGCGCAAGTCCGAGCTGCTCAAAGCTCTCGGCCTGATCTGCAGCCGCTCCACCAATGCTGGCTTCAACACCCACCGGAAGCTCAATTGCCTCAAAGCGCTCATTGATGGCTGCAGTGATTGCACCAAGGTCTTCACCCTCTGGGGCGAGGGAAACTCTCGCAGTTCTGTCGCCACGCTCAGAGGTAATCGAGGTGGGCTTCAGAATCTCTTCCACACTTGCGATTTCATCGAGCCTCACAAGGCCCTGAGAGGTTGGAATCCGAATCGCACGAATTTCTGAGATTGACTCCGGGACATCCTGGCCAGCCACAAAAATCGAGGTTTCGGTGCCATCAACGCTTACTCGTCCGAGTGGCTGCGGCCTGAGCTGTGATGCCACGATGCCTGTGACCATGGTCTCAGTCAGCTGATATTGCGCCGCCGCCTCGCGGTCAACGAGAATCTCAAGAACTCGCTCATCGGCCTCGAGGGTGCTGGTGACAGTGGTCACATTTTCAATTCCCTGCATCCCATCTACCAGCTGCTTCACGGCAATTGCCAATAGCTCGTTGTCGGAGGCCAAGACTTGAATATCGATGGTTTCGCTAGAACCGAAGCCACCACCGGTTGATGTTGTGATTTCGACATTCTCAGGGGTGGTAAGCCTAAGGACCTGAGACTCGATGTCTTCGACCTCATAATCGTCTGAAACGGTGATGTTCATGGAAATGCCACTGGGGGTTGCGCCAAAGGCAACCCGACCATCGGCCGCGGAGCCGATGGTGGTTTGCACCACATCAACCCCCGGTAGGGCCATGATTTGGTCTTCGACCACCCCGGCAGTTTCGTCCTGTTCTTCAAGCGTGCTGGAGGCCGGCATATTTACTCGAGCACTGAACTGGCTGGAACCACCACCATCTATGAAGTTGGTTTTTAGAAGCGGAACCAGCGAGAGCGTGTATCCCAGCAAAAGAACAGCGGCGGTCAGGGTGATAACCGGGTGGTTTCTGGTGCCGTTTAGAAGCGGAATGTAGCCGCGCTGAAGAAGACCTCGCTTTTCGCGCTCCTCTTCGACATGTCTTTGCTTCTTCTGAAACTTCTTGGGGTCTTCTTGCTTTATGGCAACCAGGCGTTTTGGCATCCTTAGGAACCAGTAGGCAAGAACCGGGACGATCGTCAGCGATACCACTAGTGATGCAAGCAGTGCGACAGCAACCGTGAAGGCGAATGGCCTAAACAACTCGCCAACCAGGCCATCTACCAATGCAATCGGCGCAAACACGGCAACGGTCGTAATGGTTGATGCCGTGATTGCCCCTGCGACTTCCTTGACCGCGGTTAGCACCGCTGTTTTGCGCTTTTCGCCATAGGCGAGGTGACGATTAATGTTTTCGATTACCACAATCGAGTCATCTACCACGCGTCCCACCGAGATGGTCAGAGCACCAAGCGTAAGAAGGTTTAGCGAGTAGTTCGCGGACTGCAGCGCAATAAAGGTAATCAGCACCGAGGTCGGAATCGAAATAGCTGTGATGAGTGTTGACTTCACGCTCAAGAGGAAGATCAGGATAATCAGAACCGCAAAGGTGAGACCAAGTAGACCCTCGATCGTAAGGTCTTCAATGCTCTTTTCAATAAACGGTGCCTGGTCAAAAACCGTCACGATGGTGACGTTGCCACCAAGGGCCGCTTCCAGTTCTGGGATGAGCTCTTGGACCCCGTTGGAAACCGCAACTGAGTTTCCGTCTGGTGTCTTGGTGATTGATACCGCTAGGGATTCCTTGCCGTTGGCACGAGCAATTGAAGTGATTGGGGCATTTTCATAGCTGACAGTTGCAACATCGGCAATGGTTATGACCCCTGCGCCCTGGACGGGGCTTTGTGAAATTAGAGGCAGTGCCTCAATCTGCTCAATGGTCTGGACGGCCGAACCCATTTGGATTGCAATGCTGCCCTGATCATCGTTTAGCGAACCCACTGGCAATACCAGACCGTTAGCGGCTAGAGCCTGGGAGATGTTCTGCTGAGTCATCCCGTTTCTGGCGAGTGCGATCTGGTCCAATTCCAAGTTGATTCTTTTGACCTTGGAGCCAGAAACTGCAACGTCGCGAACGCCCTCAACCTGACGGAAAAGGCTCGGTGCTAGATCTTGCAGTGCAGCACCGATGCGCTCGTTGTCGCCGTCGTTGTCGGCGATTGCCAGCGCGATGATTGGCACTGAGTCAAAACTCCCGGAAATCACCCTTGCGGAGGCATCTGCTGGCAACTGCGAGTCAACGCTTGAGAGAGCCGCGTTTAGTCTCTCAGTGACATCCTTGGTGCTGGTTCCGAATGCAAAAGAGACCCTTAGGACCGATACGCCCGTAGTCGAGGTTGCCCTGGTGGACTCCAGCCCATCGAGGCTGATGACAGCGCTTTCAATGACCGAGGAAACCTGCGCATCCACAACCTCGGGAGAGGCTCCCGGGTAGGTGGTGACAATCGCAGCAGATGGAATCTCAATAGAGGGAATCAACTCTTGCTTCAGTGATCCGACCGATAGGAAACCAAAAGCGGCAACAATTACCGTGATTAGAGCGACAACTGCACGATTTGCCAGGGAAAGTTTGGACAGAATAAACAAGAATGAACCTCTAAGTTGATGGTCAGTAACTAAAGAAGACTACTGTGCTGAGCTAACAGGGTCTAGCTGTTAAGAGGCTGAAACTGCGCTAAATGGCTAACTCGGCGACGAATTTGACTGGGTTACCGAATCTGTGAGCGGTAACACTAACCGCCTGCTCCTTGAAATACGGAAGAAGTTCGATTCTGCCGGATTCAGTGGCCGCGCCCTCGTATAGCGCAACATCGCAACTGGCCATCACAGAACCGGCCTCAACCTCAGGGCCTTGGCCAACGAAGCGTAATCGCCTTGGTCGACTTGTAAGCGAGCGGATAAAGCTCTGCTCATCCTCAAGAGTGAGCTTGAGACCGGCCTTACGAACCTCTTTCTGCAGGCGCTCGGGAAGGTCAAAGGCGCTGACCTCACCCGATCCAAGTGCCGCCATGGCCAAAATTGTTCGCCAGGTGTCATAGCTACTGGCAGTTAGATCAATTCGCAGAGTGCAGTCGGAGCGGAAATAGCGAAGCACATTGCGCTCGGCACTTAGCGCGGATTCATCTGTGGACCTAAAGAAATTTTGCAGGTGCCAGATGTCACTCTTGGCCGCTCGCAATAGCGACTCGACCTCGGTATCACTCGCTGCCGATGTTGCGCACAGCGCAAGAATCGAATTCTGCGCATCTGTGAGTGAGATCTCGAGCTGGTTTCCGGGCGCATTGTCCCAATCTGACAGCGAGATGAGGTAGTTGGGGCCGCCCGCTTTGGTGGAGGGTCCAACCGAGGAGCGCTTCCAGCCACCAAAAGGCTGACGCTGAACTATTGCACCGGTGATTCCTCGATTCACGTAGAGGTTTCCGGCCTGCACTCTAGAAAGCCAGTCTTTGACCTCAGTCTCATCCAATGAGTGGATACCGGCTGTTAGGCCGTAGTCAACTGCATTTTGCAGCGCCAGAGCCTGCTCGAGGTTGGAGGTTGTCATGATCGATAGCACCGGACCAAAGTACTCAACCATGTGACCCTGGCTGCGAGGCCTTACCCCCTCTTTGATTCCTGGTGACCATAGCTTCCCGGTGTCATCTAGCTGCTTGGGCTGAAGAATCCACTTTTCACCGCGGTCTAGTTTTGTAAGACCTTCGAGAAGTTTTCCCTGCGGGGGAGCAATCATTGGTCCAACCTGCGCGGTTGGAACGAAGGGGTGGGCAACGGTCAGCGAGCTAACGGCATCAATTAGCTGTCTGCGGAAGCGCTTCGATTTGGAAACTGAACCAACCAAAATCACAATCGAGGCTGCCGAACACTTTTGACCCGCATGTCCAAAGGCGGAATACGCAATGTCCTTGGCTGCCAAGTCATAATCCGCATTTGGAGTGACGATGATGGCATTTTTGCCACTGGTTTCGGCAAGTAATCGCATGCTCGGGTTGAAGTTCTTGAACAGTGCTGCAGTTTCATAACCGCCGGTAAGAATTACCTGGTCAACACTCTTGTGGCTCAGGAGCTGTTGTCCAAGGCCGGACTCGCTGATTTGAATTGCCGTAAAAACGTCTGGATCAATAACTTCTGAAATCAGCTCGGCTAACAGTGCGCCACAGCGCGCAGAGTCTCCAGCTGGTTTGAAGATAACTCCTGAGCCAGCAGCTAGCGCGGCAAGTGCACCGCCTGCCGGGATTGCTAGAGGAAAATTCCAGGGTGGCGTGACAACGGTCAGTCGGTAAGGTTTTGGCTTCGCTCCATCTAGCTCGCCAAGTTCCTTGCAGCGCTGGGCGTAATAGTGGGCAAAGTCAACCGCCTCTGAAACCTCAACGTCGGCCTGTTCAAAAGTCTTACCGGCCTCACTCATCGCCACTTCGATGAGTTTGCCTCGACTTTTTTCCATCAGGGAGCCGATGCTGTGCAGGTAATCGGCTCTTGCATAGGTCGGTAAATTCCCCCACCTTTCGCCGCCCTTTTCAACCCTTTGAATTATTTGGTTCAATTGAGACTCTGATCGAACGGTTTGGCTTATAACCAGTTCTTTGGCAATGTCAGAGTTTTCGGAGCGGGTAATGATGTCTCGAGCCCAGTCGCGGTTTTGGGCAAGCGAAGGGTCAGTGTCTGGAGCATTCGCAAAGCCAGCAGCTGGTGAAAAAGCAATTTCGCTATTTCGATTCTGAAGTCGGTTCGGGATAGGTACTCTCTCGTCAAGAATTTCCAACGAGTGCAGGAAGCGATCTTTTTCGAGTTCAAAAAAAGTTGGGTTGGCAAGCTCAAAGGCATTTGAAAGGAAGTTCTCCTTCGAAGCTCCTTCCTCGAGCCTTCTTATCAAGTAGGCGATGGCAACGTCGAACTCCTGCGGGTGAACCACAGGGGTGTAAAGCACCAGCGAACCAACGGTCCTTTGGACCACCTCGGCTTGAGCCTGTGCCATGCCCAGAAGCATCTCGACGTCCATGCCATCTTGTGCTCCGCGTTGCTTAGCCATCAGATTTGCAAAGGCTAAATCGAAAAGGTTGTGACCGGCCACACCGATTTTTACATTCTGGACGCGGTCTGGGGTAAGTGCGTAGTTCAATACCCGCTTGTAGTTGGCATCGGCTTCCGCCTTTGAAGAAACGGTTGCAAGCGGCCAGCCGTGAATCTCAGCGTCAACCTGCTCCATTGGGAGATTTGCGCCCTTGACAACTCTCACCTTGATTGGTGCTCCGCCTTCCAAAACTCGCGTTTGAGCCCACTGCTGAAGCTCGATCATGACTCGGAGCGCATCTGGGAGGTAGGCCTGCAGCACGATGCCGCTGGTGAGGTTTTTGAATTCTGGCTTCTCAAGAATCTTTCTAAACACGCTCACGGTGAGGTCGAGGTCGTGATACTCCTCCATATCTAGGTTTATGAACTTATTTCCTCCGGAGACTGCGATGTTGTAAAGCGGCGTGAGTCGCTGCACCACCTCTTCGACCGTCTCATCAAATGAGTAGGGGGAGTGAGGGTTGATGGTTGCCGAAACCTTCACCGAGACGTAGTCGACATCATCCCTTGCGAGTATTTGCTTGACCTTCTCAAGCCTTCGGTCGGCTTCTTGGCGTCCCAGCACGGCTTCACCCAAGAGGTTTATGTTCAGCCTGGCACCAGTTTTGGAAAGCTTGGAAAGCGTTTTTGAAAGTTTTTTAGCCGATGCGTCAATCACCAGGTGGCTAACAAAAGAGCGCAACACCTTGCGTGCTATTGGAATCACAATCCACGGAAATAGGGGCGCGAGGTTTGCTCCCAGCGACAGCAGCATGCGAAGCGGAAGTGGCAGAAACCTGGGAGTTATTTTGCGAAGCAAAAACAAGTTCTTTGCGGCAATGTTTTTGTCTTCTGGCCTTATCACGCCATCCACAAAGCCGACCGCAAAATCAAGACCGGTTGGGTCTTGCAAGAGACCTGAGAGTCTCTTGGCAGAAGCTGAGCTGCGGAGCTGGCTTGACGACAGAACCCACTGCTGCACCTGTTCCACAACCGCTATGGAGAGTTCATCCTTGGCGGAGAGCGATGGGATGTGAGTTGTTCGAAGCCCCATTGCGTACCAATCCCTAAAAGTAAGTCAGTGTCTCAACTTTAGGTTACGAGAAGACCTCGCCGATTCCAAAAAAACGACGAGGTCTCAATTCACCCTGGTTTAGTCAAGCAGTCCTTCTGATACCAACCAGTCTCGAGCGATTTGTGAGGCAGCCAACTCTTCACTAACGCTTCTTACGTTCATTGCAACCAGATCTTCAGCGCTCATCGCTAGGGAAACCGCGTTGATTAGCTCCCGAGCCTCCTGGTTTAGCGCTTCGGATGCGATTGGTACCAGGTTTGAGGCTAGGAATAGTCCCTTGGGATCGGCCAACGTCACAAGTCCGAGCTGCTGGATTCTTGGGTCCGCACTGTAGACATTTGCCATATCAATAAGACCTGCAACCAGAGCCTCAACGGTGGTGTCGCCAGTCGCCTCAAATACAACGTTCACGCCGTAGAACGACAATAGGCCTTGGGGTCCGTATGGCCGTTCTGCAAGTTCAGGTGCTCCACCAAGGCGCAACCCGGTGCTGGGAGCTAGATCCGCGATGGAAACAAGGTTGTTCTGGGCTGCAAACTCCGCGGTCACGTTGTAGGAGTCCTGGTCGGTGGCTGGTGACATTGCCAGTGCGCTAAGTCCGGCCGGTAGAGCGGCGGTAAGAGCCTGGTAGACATCATCGGCAGCGGTCTGAGTGGCAGAAGAATCGAAGTACTGCAAGAGGTTGCCGGTGTACTCCGGGAACAGGTCGACCTCACCTGCGGTGAGCGCTGGCACATAGACATCGCGCTGGCCAAGTGAGAACTGACGCTCGACTGTGAAGCCGGCATCCTCTAGAACCTGGGCGTAGGCCTCTGCGACGATCTCGTTGGAGTAGTAAGCCTGAGAACCAATCACCAAGGGTTCGCTTGTTCCACCCGCGCAGCCCGCAAGGCCCAAAGTGGCGATGGCGCCGACTGCAATCATCAATTTGCTTCGCTTTTTCATCTCTTACCTGTCTTTTGTAAAGGGACAATGCTAACCCTTGAGCCACGTTGAGCCAACTCGATAAGCCGATCTCCCGAGATTGTGATTAGCACAATTACCAGCGCGGTGCCGGTCACCTGCGGGAAATCCCTGAGCGCGAGGCCTTGAATTATTCCAAAACCTAGGCCGCCAAGCCCAACAAGAGGTGCCAGCACCACCGTTGAAACCACCTGAATAAAGGCGATTCGAAAGCCCCCGATGATGGAGTTTGCGGCAAGTGGTAGCTCCACATGCCAGATCAGCTGCATGGGCTTCATTCCCTGGGCTGTGGCGGCGACCCTGGTGCTTCTTTCAATTGCGCTAATCCCCGAGTAGGCCCCAGCCAGAATTGGCGGCACCGCTATCGCAGCCAGAGCAAGTGTCACCGCAAGTTCCCTAAAGGTAACGCCAAAAAGCATGACCAGGGCAAACAATAGGCCCATGGTGGGAATCGCTCTGGAAATTGAAGACATGCCAACCACCAGGGCCTGACCCTTTCCCACGTGTCCAACGACGATTCCGATTGGAAGCGCCACCAGGGCGGCCAGCAGGATAGCTCCAAGGCTCAGTGCCAAATGTTCTACCAATAGATTCCAGAGGCCATAGCGGCCCTCCCAGGTGCTGGGATCACTGAACCAGGCCCAAAGGCTCTCAAGGCTAAGCAAGTTTCACCTGCCTTCTGCTCCATGGTGTCAAGAGCTTGCCAACGAGCCAGAGCAACAGATCAAAGGTGATTGCGATTAGAAAAATAGCAAACAACCCGGTGATGAT